>CALDHQ010000264.1 GCA_937894055.1 uncultured Polymorphobacter sp. | reverse complement strand
GTGCGCGATGGTTTCGGCGCTGACGTTCGGGCCGTGGCGGCGGACGATTTCGAGACCCGCCATCACCATGCCCGGCGTGCAGAAACCGCACTGCAGCCCGTGGTTATCCTTGAACGCCGCCTGCATCGGGTGAAGCTCTTCACCCTTGGCGAGCCCCTCGATCGTCGTGACCTTGGCACCGTCGAGCGTGGCGGCGAGCACCGTGCAGGATTTGACGGCGACGCCGTCGATCAGCACGTTGCAGGCGCCGCACTGGCTGGTGTCGCAGCCGATATGCGTGCCGGTCAGGCTGAGCCCGTCGCGCAGCAGTTCGACAAGGAGCGTTGCGGGCGACACGTCATGCGTCGCGGCAACACCGTTGATCGTGAGTTTGGTTTGCATGTGCAGACCTTCGCGCAAATGGGCGGGGTTGTGCAAGCCCCAACCGCTGCGGTGCTAATCCGCCAGCCCCAGCGCCGCCTTGTAGGTTTCGAGCAGCGCTTCGGCTTCCTGCCGCGCGCCCTTGTCCATTTTACGCAGCGCGACAATCTTGCGCATCGTCTTGGCATCGAAACCGGTGCCCTTGGCCTCGGCATAGACGTCCTTGATGTCGTCGGCGATGCCCTTCTTGTCTTCTTCGAGTCGTTCGATTCGCTCGATGAACAGCCGCAGCTGTTCGGCGGAAACATTGTCCGTCGACATGGTCACTCCAGTGCTGATTGCCGCCGGCGCAAGGCGCCGGGTTCAGCGCACCGGTACTGCGCGCCGCGGGCGCTTGCAAGCCGTGTTGAGCGGGCGGCTCAGGCCGTCAGCGACATCTCTTCCTTGATCCGCAACTTCTCGCGCTTGAGCCGGGCGACGCGAACCGTATCGGGCATCGGACGCAGCGTTTCCTGGTGCAGCGTTGCTTCGATCTGGGCGTGTTTGGCAGAGAGTGCAGCGAGATGGTTGGTCACTAGCTTTCCCTTTCGTGCGAGATGAGCACAGTTCATAAAATCACAGGAAATGCGTCTTGTCGCGGGTTAATTTGCGGTTTGCGGCCAAGCCCAAGGCTGGTGAGACAAGACGCCGCAAACCACTAGCGCTAGCGGCTCGACACGCGGCACCGCGCTTGCCACTGTGCACACGCCGCGCGACTCGGACGGGCGGCGTTTTGGGGAAGCGGGACGCCTGTCCCCGACCAGCGAGTGGAGCCAGAGTGGACGAAGCCGAACTGCGCGCACGCCTCGAAACTGCCACCGAGGAGCACCGCGATCTCGACGCTGCCATCGAGGCGCTGCGATCGATGCCGGGGCATGACCAGATCCAGATCGCGCGGCTCAAAAAGCGCAAGCTGCGGCTGCGCGACGAGATCGCCCAGCTCCACGACCTGCTGGTGCCCGACATCATCGCCTGAGCGACGAGGTGCCGCATGAAGTTTTGATTACTGCCGCTGCGCCGTTGTGATATTGTGACGCAATTCTGTGGGAGGAATTGGACATCATGGCAAAGTTTGCAAACGCCCGGACTCTGGCGCTCGCGGCGCTGGTGCTGGCAACGGCGCCGGCATTTGCGGCGAGCACGGTCATCGGCGGCGGCAACGCCCGCGGCTGCTACGAGGCCGCCGAATTCAACCAGTCGGTCAAAGTCGGGCTGGCGGTGTGCAACGCCGCGATCCAGGACGACGCGATGTCGGCTACCCAGCGTGCCTCGACCTATGTCAATCGCGGCATCGTCTACATGCACGCGCGCAACCTGACCGCCGCGATTGCCGACTATGACGCGGCGCTCAAGCTCAACAACCAGCTCGCCGAAGCGCATGTCAACAAGGGCATCGCGCTCGTCCATCTCGGCGGCCGCGACAAGGATGCCATCGCCTCGCTGACCGCCGGGCTGGGGTATAATCCCGATCGCCCCGAAGTCGCCTATTACACGCGCGGCATCGCCTATGAACTGGTCGGCATGACACGCGAGGCGTACGAGGATTACAAGTCGGCGGTATCGCTGAAGCCCGATTGGGCAGAAGCCAGCGCGCAGTTGCAGCGCTTCTCGGTGGTGCGCCGGACGACGGCTTCGTCATAAGCCACCCGACTTGAACACATAAAAGGGCCCGGGATTGCTCCCGGGCCCTTTGTCGTACGTGTGCTGCGCTTATTCGGCAGCGAGGCGTGTCGTGTCGATCGGTGCGGCTTCGACAGTCACCGTCGGGGCGTTGCCGATCTCGACCTTGCGCGGCTTCTTGTGCTCGGGCACTTCGCGGACGAGGTCGATGTTGAGCAGGCCGTTTTCATAGCTGGCACCGGTTACCTTGATGGTGTCGGCAAGCTGGAAACGGCGCTCGAACGCGCGCTTGGCGATGCCGCGATGCAGGAAGACGCGGTCATTCGCGGCCTCGGGCGCATCGGCGGTGGCGCCGGTGACGATCAGCGTGTTTTCCTGGACGGTCAGGTCGAGCTCGGCCTGGGCGAAGCCGGCGACCGCCATGGCGATGCGATAGGCACCATCGCTGATCTTTTCGATGTTGTAGGGCGGGTAGCCGTTGTCGGCGCTGTCGCCACGGGTGGCGAAATCGACAAGCCGGTTGAGGTTTTCATAACCGACCGACGAACGCAGCAACGGCGAAAAATCAAAAGCACGCATGGGTAATCCTTTCAAGCAAAGCGATACGCGAGCCGCTCCGCCGGTATGGCCGGAGCGTTTGCCGGCACCCCGAATGGCAGCGCCGACAGCACAGATTTAGGAAGCGCCAAACGCGGTTCAAGGGGGCGCGGGCGCGTGCAATGATGATTGGTGGCGCGCTTGAAATCGGGCATAGAAGCCCCATGGAAACCCGTTCCGCCACCCTGAATCCTGCCAATCCGGCCGCGGCCCTGGTCGATCCGATCTATGCCGAAGCGCTCAAGCTGGCGGATGCCGCGCGCGGCTATTTCGACGGCCCGGGCATTGCCGAACGCGCGCAGCTGCCGGATGCCGCGCGCACCGCGACCGCACTCGAATCGCTGCGCATCACCACGCGGCTGATCGCCATCGTGTCATGGGGCCTGCTGCAGCAAGCCATTCGCAACGGCGAGGTCGCCGCCCACGCCGACCGGCGGCTGAGCGCGCCCGACGCCGATGTCGCGCTCGACCTGCTGCCGGCACGCGCGCGCGGGCTGGCGGTCGCCAGTCGCGACCTGTTTGCGCGCGCGCACGCCGCCGACACGGCGCTTGCCGCATGAGGCCGCGCTTCCACCTCGCCATTCCCGTCGATGACCTGACGGCGGCGCGACGCTTTTACGGCGAGTTGCTCGGCTGCGCCGAAGGCCGGTCGAGCTCGCACTGGGTCGATTTCGATTTCGAAGGCCATCAGCTCGTCGCCCACCTCGCACCGCGCAGCGTCCAAGCCCACAACCCCGTCGACGGCGACGATGTACCGGTGCCGCATTTCGGGCTGGTGCTGGGCTGGGAGGCCTGGGAAGCGCTCGCCGCCAAGCTGACCGCCGCGGGCACCAACTTCGTCATCGCCCCGCGCATCCGCTTCGCCGGTCAGGTCGGCGAACAGGCGGTGATGTTCCTGCACGACCCGGCCGGGAACGCCATCGAGTTCAAGGCGTTCAAGGACATCGGGCAATTGTTCGCCCGCTGACAGGAGAAACCATGCGCCGCGCCGTCATCGCCTTGCTGCTCGCCGCACCGGCAGGCGCCGCCGTCCCCGCCAAGCACCCGAGCTACGGCGTCTGGCAAAACCCCGCCAACAGCGTCCATGTCGCCGCCAAACCGTGCGGCGACAAGATGTGCGGCGTCGTCGTCTGGGCCAACGCCAAGGCGAAGGCCGACGCCGCCAAAGGCGGCAGCCCTCACCTTGTTGGCATGAACCTGTTCGAAGGCTTCACCCAGGTCGATGACACGCACTGGAAAGGCAAAGTCTTCGTTCCCGATATCAACAAGACATTCTCGGGCACCGTGACCGTCGTCAACGCCAACACACTGACCGGCAAGGGCTGCCTGATCGGCGGGATTGGCTGCAAGTCGCAGACGTGGACACGGGTGAAGTAGAAGGGTGAAGGGCCTCCGGCGGGCAGGCCTGAGGCCTGCACCCGCTTGTTTGGGGTGGAGCTGTAAAGCGGAACGGCAGCTAACGACCCCATTGTGGACAAGAGCACTGGCCCCTAAGCTGGAAATGACGGAGGCTTATGCTGTATTTTCCTGCCTTATTCGTGGCTGCGTCTGGCGCATTTGTGGTCGTCATCAGCCCCTTCTCCGAGCGCATACGTTCCGATTTCGTCTTTCCGCTCACACTAGTTGCGGCAGCAACAACGATTTTTCTTTTTTTGCGTATTCTATTCGATGCCCAGTGTCGTCGAGGGATTGATGCTGCGAACGCCGAAATTCGTGGCGATAGGCAATGGCCCAGCGCTAGTCCTATCAAAATGTCCGATCCCGAATGGGGTCTTTTTGGAGCTCGCACTGGTACGCGTGCTCTCCGAGTGCTGCGCGCTGTCCTCCTCTTCGAGTTTGTCGTCGCCCTTATTCTAAGCACGAGAGATGGTTTTGACCTGCTCTTGCTCGCAGGAGCATCGTTTGCAGTCGCGGTGGCCCTCTCGCTCACCTACATTGGACTGAATACACCAGCCAAACGCGCCTAATGTCCGCTTGCCACCCCATTCCGGTCATTCCACCCAACAATCGGGTGCAGGGCTCAGCCCTGCCCGCCGGAGGCCCTTCCCGCTTCCCCTAACTGACCCGAAACTCGGGCGTCAGGCCCAAAGCACCGGCGAGGGTTTTCAACCGTCGCGCCACGGCCTCGCCGTAGAGCGGGGCGTCGCGTTGGGCGAGGCTGAGCACCAGTGCGCCGCCGTCGCGCCAGAGGCGGCTGGCCACCAGCGGCTTGGCGGTGCCGCCGGTGAGGCGTTGGCCGAGCCGTAGCGCCATACCCCAGCTGCGGGCGCGGGCGAGTTGCGCGGGGGTGGCGAGTGCGGCGAAGCTGGCGACTTGCGGTGCGGTCGGGCTGCCGCCGAAGCAGGAGAAGAGTGCGGCGGCGAGCATGGCACGTTCGGGGGCGTTGATTGCCACCCAGTTGCCGTGGAGGGCGAGTTCGAGGCCGCGTTCGGCGCGGAAATCGGGGTGGGCGCGCCAGGCGACGTCGCTGAGCAGGCTGGCGGCCCAGCGCAGGCGACGGTCGGCGGGGGTCTCCCCATGCGAATCAGCGCCTTCGAACAGCCCGTCCATCCACGTCATCAGCAGGTCGCCGTGTTCGGGGAAGCGGCCCTGGCGTTCGCCTTCGTGGCGGGCGGCGGCCAGCAGCGGGTCCTCGCGTTGCTGGGCGGCCGGGAGTTGCGCGTAGAGCAGGCCTTCGCGCAGGCCATAGGCGCTGGCGACGACGCTGCTGCTGCCGAGTTTCTTGACGACGGCGCCGAGCAGCGTCGCGGCACCGGGCAGCGACGGGATGCGCGAGCTCGACATGGCGGGAATGTCGCGCAAGCTGCGCGGATTGGTCTGCGCCAGCGAGCGTGCCAGCCGGTCAGGCGCGCCGGCGTCCATCGTATATTGGTGCACCACCGGCAGCGGATAGTCGGTCAGGTGGATGTGCAGCTGCGTCAGCGCGCGCCAGGAGCCGCCGACCATGTAGAACGGCTTGCCGCGCCCGGCGTGGGCCCAGCCGACGCGGTCGAGGGCTTTCTTGATGAACGGCACGAGCTGGCGCTGGCCGCGCTTGCGCACCGCATCGAGCCGCAGCGAGCCGATCGGCAGCGAGATCCATTCATGCGCCTGACCGCCCGACACGCGCACCAGCTCCAGACTGCCGCCGCCGAGGTCGCCGATGACGCCATCGGCTTCGGGGATACCGGCGATGACGCCCAAAGCGGCGGCGCGGGCTTCGGCCTCGCCGTCGATGATTTCGACTTCGAGGCCGCAATGTTCGCGGACCAGCCGGACGAATTCATCGGCGTTCGAGGCCTCGCGTACCGCAGCGGTGGCGACGGTGCGCAGCGACGTGACCGCCATGTCGTGCGCCAGCATGGCAAAGCGCGACAGCGCGGTCAGCGCGACGCCGATGGCGCCGGCATCGAGCTTGCCGTCATTGGCGACGCCGCGGCCGAGACCGGCCATGACTTTCTCGTTGAAGATGACGGGGGGCACGCGCGACAGGCCCTGATAGACGACAAGCCGGATCGAGTTCGAGCCGATGTCGATGATGCCGGCCAGCCCGGCACGGGTCGGCGCCAGGCCCTCGATCAGATCGAGCTGCGGCACGAAATTGGTCGCCGGCAGGTTCGCCTCCACTCGCCCCGGCGCCGGCATGATTGCCCGGCGCCTGCGCGCCGCCGCCCCCGGCGCTGCGCGCTGACTGCATAGCGCGGTCGGTGGGTTAGCGCCAGCGCGGAGCGGCGACGGCAGGCATGATAGAAGACAGGTGCCCGCCAAAAGACCCACGTCATTCCCGCGCAGGCGGGAATCCATCTTCTGACCGTCGCAAGATGGATTCCCGCCTGCGCGGGAATGACGACGGTGTTTTGCGTTGGCGTACGGCACGACGGCCCCACCCTCACCCGGGCCTCCTGCGGCGTCTCTCGCCTCTCCCCTCAAGTGAGAGGAAAGAGCTTGAGCTACC
>CALDHQ010000263.1 GCA_937894055.1 uncultured Polymorphobacter sp. | reverse complement strand
TTCGCCGACCAGTCGGGCAGCGGGCTGCACATCCATGTCAGCATGAACGACAAGGCCGGCACCAATATCTTCACTTCCGAAGCGCTCGAGGGCTCCGAAACCTTGCGCCACGCCATCGGCGGCGCCTGCGCCTTCGCGGCGGATTCGATGGCGTTCTTCGCGCCCAACGCCAACAGCTACCGGCGCTTCCGCCGCAACAGCTACGCCCCCGTCCGCGCCGGCTGGGGCACCAACAACCGCACCGTGCCGCTGCGCGTGCCTGCCGGGCCGCCGAGCAGCCGCCACATCGAACACCGCATCTGCGGCGCCGATGCCAACCCGTATCTGGCGGTCGCGGCGGTGCTGGCGTCGATGCACCACGGGTTGACCAACAAGACCGACCCCGGCCCGCCGGTCGTCGGTGACGGCTACGGCGAAACCGGCGAACGGCTGCCGACCGACTGGGGCTATGCCGTCGAACGGCTGGCGCGGTCGGAGCTGCTCGAGGGCTATTTCGGCCGCCGCGTGCTCGACATGTTCGCGACCGTGAAGCGCGTCGAACAGGAACGTTTCAACGGTGTCGTGACGCCTCTGGACTATGATTGGGTTTTGCGCTCTGCTTGAGTTTCAACGCGCTTGACGGAGGGGTTTATGAGCTTGAGGTCAGAACATTCGCGCCGGTCCATTCTGGCCGGAATGGGCATCGCGGCAGTCGGTTTGACGTTCGGCCTTGAAGGCTGCTCGAAGGAAAAAACCGCGGTCGCGGGCGGCGAGGAAGCCAAGCTCAACTTCTACACCTGGGACACCTACATCGGCAAAACGACGCTTTCGGATTTCCGGACCAAGACCGGAATCGACGTCAACATGAGCCTTTTTGCCACGAACGACGAGCTTTTCGCCAAGCTCAAGGCCGGAAATCCCGGATTTGACGTCATCGTCCCGTCAAACGAGTTCGTTCAGCGCATGTCGCAGGCCGACATGCTGATGCCGCTCGATCACGCCAAGATCCCCAATTTCAAGAATGTCGAGCCGGCGTTCGTCAATCCGGAGTTCGATCCCGGCCGCAAGTGGTCGATGCCCTACACCTGGCTGGTGCTCGGTATCGGCTACCGCAAATCGAAGGTCCAGGGCGTTCCCGACAGCTGGAAATACCTGTTCGATTCGGACCAGTACAAAGGCCGAATCGCCCTGCTCAGCGAATCGGCCGACGTGATGCGGCTCGGCGCGCGCTACCTCGGCCATTCGGTCAACGGCCTCGATCAGGCGACGATCGACCAGGTCACCGCGATGCTGATCAAGCAGAAGCCCAACATCAAGGCGTTCCACGAAGACAATGGCCAGGACATGCTGCTGGCCGGCGACGTCGATCTGGTGCTCGAATATAACGGCGACATCGCGCAGATCATGACCGAAGACCCCGACATCGACTTTGTCGTGCCCAAGGAAGGCAGCCTGCTCAATTCGGACTGCCTGTGCATCCCCAAGGGCGCACCGCGTCCGAACAATGCGCATGCCTTCATCAACTTCCTGCTCGACGGCAAGGTCGGTGCGGAGATCGCCGAAACCATCTCCTACCCCACCCCCAACGCCGCGGCGCGCGCGCTGATGCCCGAAAGCTACCGCAACAACCCGGTGATCTTCCCGAGCGGCGTCGGCTTCGACAAGTCGGAGTTCGGCAAGTTCGAAGGCGCCGAGCAACAAAGCGCCTTTGAAACCGCGATGACCAAGATCCGCGCCGCCTGACCGGAGCCGGGCAGTGAGCGGCGAAAACTGGCGGCAGGAACGAAAAACGCTGCTGGCCACGCTGGGGCCGCCGCTGTTCTGGCTGACTTTGTTCTTCCTGGTGCCGCTCGCGGTAGTCTGGGCGTACAGCTTCGGCCGCAACGTCGGGCTGACCGAGATCGAGATTTCGGGAACCTTCGCCAACTACGCGCAGGCGATCCAGCCGCTCTATCTCGGCATCTTCTTCAAATCGATGCTGATGGCGGCCGCGTGCACGGTCATCTGCCTGATTGCCGGATTTCCGGTGGCGCTCGCCATCACCTTCGCCCCCGACAAGGCCAAGGCCTGGCTGCTGCTCGCGGTGATGTTGCCATTCTGGACCAATCTGCTGATCCGCACCTATGCGCTGATCGCGGTGCTGCGCAACGAAGGCTATATCAACCTGACGCTCGGCTGGGTGTGGAAGCAGGTCGGGCTGGTGCTCAATGTGCCGCCGTTCGTGCCGCTGGAGATGCTCCACAACAACCCGGCGGTGCTGTTCGGGCTGGTCTATGTGCATTTGCCGTTCATGGTGCTGCCGCTCTATGCCGCGCTCGACCGCCTCGACCGCTCGCTGATCGAAGCCAGCCTCGACCTTGGCGCCGGGCACTTCCGCACGATGATGCTGGTGGTGGTGCCCCTCGCCTTGCCCGGCATATTGTCGGGCGTGCTGATCACCTTCATTCCGGCGCTCGGCGCTTATCTGACGCCCGACCTGCTCGGTGGCCCCGACAGCCAGATGATCGCCAACGTCATCGAACGCCAGTTCAAGCGCGCCAATGACTGGCCGTTCGGCGCGGCGCTGTCGTTCCTGCTGCTCTATCTGACCTTCGTCATGGTCGCGGTACAGGCGCTGATCCAGCGCCGGCGGGGGGCACGATGAGCCGGCCCGCCGATGATGACGGCGTGCTCGCCGCCGAAATCGCCGACGCGCAGCTCGGCCCCGCAGAAGTCAGCGCCGCCGTCGCAACGGCACGTCCGCGCCGCAATTCCGCCGGTCCGCTCGACTATCTGCAGCGCTGGCCGCTGCGGCTGTGGCTCGTCATTGTCGGGCTGTTTCTCTACGTGCCGCTGATCACGCTGATGGCGTTCAGCTTCAACGACAGCAAGCGCAACATCGTCTGGCGCGGCTTCACCACCGACTGGTACGTCAAGGCGCTCACCGACAGCTCGCTGCTCGAAGCCTTCGGCAACTCGCTGTCGATTGCCGCGCTGTCGACCATCGTCAGCGTCATCCTCGGCGCGCTCGCGGCCGTCGCACTGTGGCGCTTCGATTTCCGCGGCAAGGCGGCGTTCGAAGGCGCGATGGCAATGCCGATCGTCATCCCCGAAATCTGCATGGGCGTCGCGATGCTGGTGTTCTTCGCGCGCATCATGCCGTGGCCGCAGGACCTGATCTGGCCATTCAACCTCGGCCCAATCGTCATCGCGCACATCTCGTTCAGCTTCCCGTTCGTGGCGGTGGTCGTGCGCGCCCGGCTGGCGAGCTTCGACCGCAGCCAGGAAGAGGCCGCACGCGACCTCGGCGCCACCGACGCGCAGGCGTTCCGCGACGTGCTCATCCCGCACCTCAAGCCGTCGCTGATCGCCGGCGCGCTGCTGGCGTTCACGCTCAGCCTCGATGATTTCGTCATCACCTTCTTCACCGCCGGCCCCGACACCATCACCTTCCCGGTCAAGGTCTATTCGATGGTGCGCTTCTCGGTGACCCCCGAAGTCAACGCCGCATCGACCTTGCTCATCGTTCTGACGGTGCTGCTGACGGTGGTGGCGCTGCGTTTCCAGAACCCCAAGGAGGTCGCCGGCGCATGAGTTCGAAACCGCCGATTATCTCAATCGAAGGCGTCACCAAGCGCTTCGGCGACCATGCCGCGGTCGATGACGTCTCGCTCACCATCAACGAAGGCGAATTCTTCGCACTGCTCGGCCCGTCGGGCTGCGGCAAGACGACGTTGCTTCGCATGCTCGCCGGCTTCGAAACGCCGACCGAAGGCACCATCCGCATCGACGGCAAGGACACCGACGGCGTCCCGCCCAACCGCCGCCCGGTCAACATGGTGTTCCAGTCCTACGCGGTGTTCCCGCACATGTCGGTCGCCGACAATGTCGCCTATGGCCTCAAGATCGACGGCGTCGCCAAGGCCGAACGCGACCGCCGCGTCGAGGAAGCACTGGCGCTCGTCCAGCTCGAAGGCTTTGGCGGCCGCATGCCCGACCAGATGTCGGGCGGCCAGCGCCAGCGTGTCGCGCTGGCGCGCGCGCTCGCCAAGCGGCCGCGCGTGCTGCTGCTCGATGAACCGCTGTCGGCGCTCGATGCCAAGCTGCGCGAGGCGATGCGCTTCGAACTCGCCAGCCTGCAGCACAAGGTCGGCATCACCTTCGTCATGGTGACGCACGACCAGGACGAGGCACTGGCGCTCGCCACGCGCTGCGCGGTGATGGAACGCGGCCGGCTGATCCAGCTGGCGACACCGTCGGACCTCTACGAATTCCCCAACAGCCGTTTCGTGGCCGACTTCATCGGCACGGTGAACATGGTCGAAGGCACGCTCAAGACCGACAACCCGACCGAGGCGATCATCGCCACCAAGGAACTCGGCGACGTCTATATCGACCATGCGGTGCTGGGGAACGAAGGCGCGACCTTGTACCTGGCGCTGCGGCCCGAAAAGATCAGCCTGTTCCGGCGCGACGGCGTCGTGCCGCCCAAGCTGGAGGACTGCCCCGAGGGGTATAATGTCGTCGCCGGGGTGATCGACCATATCGCCTATCTGGGCAGCGAGTCGGTGTTCAAGGTGATCCTGACGAATGGCCGGCAGATGCTGGTGATCCGGCCGAATTTGACGCGGTGGGATCAGGAGGATTTTGTTGAAGAGCAGCCGGTTTGGTTGAGCTGGCATGCTTGCGCGCCTGCCGTCCTTGCCGGTTAGGTGGGCTTCCGCGACTTAGCACTTTAGCGCGGGCAAAGCCCGCGCTGTCCTACCCTCTCCCCTTGAGGGAGAGGGCGACTCGCGCGCCAGCGCGGCGGGGTGAGGGGATTCCGGCAGTTGCGGTATGAATGCCGGGCGCGGAACTCTTGGAAGACAAGCAAGTAAGGGGCGCGGGCAAAGCCCGCGCGTCGGACGGGTTCGTCGGCGGTCGCCGCCGCCCCGCCGGCCGGGCACTGCGCGCGAGTCCGCGCGTAAGGCGGAAATTGCGAAGGGCAATTTTCGCCTTACGCACTGGCCGCGCTTGGCCTCACATCGGCGGGGTTGAGCCCTTGGCGCCGACGACGAGACTGTTGCTCGCCAACGACCCATCGGGCTGCTTCTGCGCAAACGTGAACACCTTCGCACCCTTCACCACCACCGACGCATCCGCCGGCGCGAACGCCACGATCGGCACCGTCACCGGCACATAGACCGTCTGCTTGCCGCCCTTGTAGTTGACCGTCAGCGTCCGGCCGTTCTTCTTCGACAGCCCGCCTTCGGTGACGTCATCGACATTGCCGTTGGTCATCGAGCTGGTGGCGCTGGTGTCCCAGGGGCGATGGCCTTCGCCGACGCCGCGCATGCTTTCGGGGAAGACATGGACTTCGGTCGCCACCAGCGTGCCGTTCGGGCCGGGCTCGGCCGCCGTCCCGATAAAGCTGTTGGGCTTGATCGCATCGATGCCGATGACGGTCGACGAGGTGAATCGCGACTTCGGCGCGAGCAGCAGCACGATCGGCTTGCCGTTCTTGCCCATGATACCGATCTTCATCCCCGCCTCCGCCGTGCCGGCGACGCTGGTGACCGTGCCGCGCACGCCGACCGGTGGTGCCGCCTGCGGTGCGGCGCCCATCATCTGTGCGCTCGCCGCGGTGCCCGCCAGCAGTACCGGCGCCAGCGCCAAAGCAGCAGCGCGAAGCAAAATCTTCATGTCGAATTCCCCTGTTGTGGTTGCAGTCCGCGGCCAGCCTATCGCAGTGCTGCCGCGACCGCAAATGCGCTCGCTTGCCGCACCGCCCCCTTCCCGCGTGGCCGCCTTGCGTGTAGGTCTGCACACATGAGCACACGTCCTGTTTTCGGCATCATTGCCTGCAACCGCACCACCGGCGGCGAGGCCGCGCAATCGGTGATGACGCGCTATGTCGCCGAGGCGATGCGCTACGCCGATGCCGCTGCGCTCATCGTTCCGTCGCTGCCCGATCTGATGCAGGCCGCCGAAGTCGCGCCGCGGCTCGATGCGCTGCTGCTGACCGGCAGCCCGTCGAACGTCGATACCAAACTCTACGGCGAGGAAGTCCCCGATGCCGCCGGCCCGTTCGACCCCGCGCGTGACAGCATGGCGCTGGCGCTGGTCGATGCGATGCTCAAGCTCGGCCGGCCGGTGTTCGGCATCTGCCGCGGCTTTCAGGAACTCAATGTCGCATTCGGCGGCACGCTGCGCCGCGACCTGGGCGACGGCGCGCTGCCGCATCACGCTCCCGACGGCGCCGACCTGCCCGGCATGTTCGCACACACCCATGCCGTCAACCTGACACCCGGCGGGCGACTGGCGGGGCTGTACGGACGGCCCGGGCTGACGGTCAATTCGGTGCACTATCAGGGCGTCGACCAGCTCGGCACCGGCCTCAAGGTCGAAGCCACCGCACCCGACGGCATCATCGAAGCCTTTTCGGCGCAAGTCGGCAACGCGCCGGTGCTCGCAGTGCAATGGCACCCCGAATGGCGCACCGAAACCAGCCCCGACGCACAGGCGCTGTTCGGCGAAATGGGACGCTTGGCGCGCGGCTAAAAAGTGCAGACTAGAACTACGCAAAAATCGTTTGCGCTGCTGCAGCGATTGCGGCATTATCCTGTCGTGAGTCGCGCTCAACCTGCCGGGGAGGCGGGGAGCGCATGTATTTCTCTTGGGGAGATCCAACGATGGCGACGGCGTTCAAGCAATCCGATGATTTGATGGCGGCAGCCCGCGAAGAAGCGTTCTCGATGCCGCTCGACAAGATCGACGTTTCCGACGGCGCCCGCTTCGTCAACAACACCTTCTGGCCATTCTTCGAACGCCTGCGCCGCGACGCGCCGATCCATTATTGCGCCGACAGCAAGTTCGGCCCCTACTGGTCGGTCACCCGCTACAAGGACATCATGGCGGTCGATACCAACCACGCCATTTTCTCGTCCGACGCGCACCTCGGCGGCATCACCGTCGCCGACATGGATGATGATTTCATCCTGCCGATGTTCATCGCGATGGACCCGCCCAAGCATGACGTGCAGCGCAAGGCGGTGTCGCCGATCGTCGCGCCGGCGAACCTCGCCGTGCTCGAAGTACTGATCCGCGAGCGCGCGCAGAAGATTTTCGACAATCTGCCGATCAACGAACCGTTCGACTGGGTCGACCGTGTCTCGATCGAACTGACGACGCAGATGCTCGCGACGCTGTTCGACTTCCCCTGGGAAGACCGCCGCAAGCTGACGTATTGGTCGGACATCGCGACGTCGGATCCCGACCTGCCCGGCAACCCCAACAAGGAAGAGCGCCAGCTCATCCTGCTCGAATGCCTGCAGTATTTCACCAATCTGTGGAACGAGCGCGTCAATGCCCCGCCCGCCGGCGACCTCATTTCGATGATGGCGCACGATCCGGCGACGCGCGACATGGCGCCGATGGAATATCTCGGTAACCTCATCCTGCTCATCGTCGGCGGCAACGACACCACGCGCAACTCGATTTCGGGCGGGCTGTTGTTCCTCAACGAAAACCCTGACCAGTATGAAAAGCTGCGCAACAACCACGCCCTCGTCGAAACGATGGTGCCCGAAATCGTGCGGTACCAGACGCCGCTGGCGCACATGCGCCGCACGGCGTTGCAGGACACCATCCTCGGCGGCCAGCACATCCGCAAGGGCGACAAGGTCGTGATGTGGTACGTTTCGGGCAACCGCGACGAGACCGAAATCGAAAACCCCAACGCCTTCATCATCGATCGTGCCCGCCCGCGCCAGCACCTGTCGTTCGGCTTCGGCATCCACCGCTGCGTCGGCAACCGCCTCGCCGAAATGCAGCTCAAGATCGTCTGGGAAGAAATCCTCAAGCGCTGGCCGATGATCGAAGTGCTCGAACCGCCGGTTCGCGTCTCTTCGTCGTTCGTCAAGGGCTATGAAAAGATGATGGTGCGCATCCCGGGCTGATTGCCCACCGCACCACCCACCGCCAATCCCGCCTCAACCGCCTTTTCGGGGGACCGAATGTCACACGTCACGTTTATTGAAGCCAATGGTACCGAGCACGGAGTCGATGTCGACAACGGCGTTTCGGTCATGGAAGCCGCGATCCAGAACAGCGTCCCCGGCATCGACGGCGATTGCGGCGGCAACTGCGCCTGCGCCACCTGCCACGTCTATATCGATCCCAAGTGGGCGCCGCTGACCGGCGAGCGCACGCAGATGGAACACGACATGCTCGAATTCGCCGAAGGCGTCGAGCCGAACAGCCGCCTGGCCTGCCAGATCCACATGACCGCCGAACTCGACGGGCTTGTTGTGCGCATGCCGGAGTCGCAGCACTAGGATTCAAGGGCCTCCGGCGGGCAGGGCCTCGGGCCCTGCACCCATAATCGGGTGCAGGGGTCACCCCTGCCCGCCGGAGGCTCTATTCCTTATACTTCGCGCGCAGCTCGAACTTGAGCACCTTGCCCGTCGCATTGCGCGGCAGCGCGTCGACGAACTCAAGCCGCGTCGGCAGCTTGAAGCGCGCCAGCTTGTCACCGCAATGGGCGATCAACTCGGCGAGTGCTACTGTCGCGCCGGGCTTCAGCGCCACCACCGCGCAGCCGGTTTCACCCCATTTGTCGTGCGGCAGGCCGATGATCGCGACTTCGCGGATTGCCGGATGGGCGTAGAGAATGCTTTCGATTTCAGCCGGATAGACGTTTTCGCCGCCTGAAATGTACATGTCCTTGAGGCGGTCTTCGATATAGAAATAGCCGTCGGCGTCCATGCGACCGGCGTCGCCCGACCGGAACCAGCCGTCGGCAAAGCTGCTGTCATTGGCGTCCGCGCGGTTCCAGTAGCCCGGCGTGATGTTCATCCCCTGGATCCAGATCTCGCCCTTTTCGCCGACATCGGCAGTGCTGCCGTCGGGGCGCGCGATCTTGACCTTGCACCAGCGCACCGGCCGCCCGGCCGAGCCGATTTTGCCGGGCACGTCGCGCGCGTCACACATCAGCGTGACGGCGCAGGTTTCGGTCATGCCGAAGCCTTCGCGCAACGAAATGCCGCGGTCGAACCATTTGCGCAGCAGCGGTTCGGGCACGCTTTCGGCGCCGACGAACATCGCCTGCATCCGCGAAAAATCGGCGGTGGCGAAGTCGGGGTGCGCGCCCATCGCGTTGAAAATCGCCGGCACGCCGAGGAAGTGCGTGATGCCGAGCGCCGCGTCGCTGAACAGCCCGAGCATCGCACCGGGCTCGAAGGCGCGGACGATAATCGCGGTGCCGCCGAAATACAGTGCCGGCAGCGTGAAAATCGCCAGCCCGCCGATGTGGAAT
>CALDHQ010000262.1 GCA_937894055.1 uncultured Polymorphobacter sp. | reverse complement strand
CGCCGCCAACGCCATCGCCGATCTGGCGCGCCAGCAGGTGCCCGACGAGGTCGCGGCCGCCTATGGCGGCAAGGCGCGCAACTTCGGCCCCGAATACATCATCCCGGCACCGTTCGACCCGCGACTGATCGAGGCCATCCCCGTGGCTGTCGCCAAGGCGGCGATGGCATCGGGCGTAGCGCGCAAGCCGTTCTTTGACGAAGACGCCTACCGCCAGCAACTGCGTGCCCGGCTCAACCCGACAACCGGTGTGCTCGCCGGCAGCTTCGAAGCCGCGCGCGCGCGTCCGCGCCGCGTGGTGTTTGCCGAAGGCGAGCAGGAAGTCGTGCTGCGCGCCGCCGTCAGCTACCGGTCGAGCGGCTTCGGCGAGCCTGTGCTGATCGGCCGTGAAGCGCCGGTCCGCGAAGGGCTCGAGCGCATCGGTGTATCGCCCGAGGACATCGACAGCTTCGAAATCCACAACAGCGCCAACAGCCCGCTGGTGCCGCGCATGGTCGAGCTGCTCTATGCCCGGCTGCAGCGCCGCGGCCATGTGCTGCGCGATGTCGAGCGCATGGTGAACCACGAACGCAACATCTTCGGCGCGCTGATGCTTGAGCTCGGCGAAGTCGATGCGATGATGACCGGGGTGACGCGCAACTTCGCGCAAAGCTTCAGCCAGGTCCGCCAGGTCATCGATCCGGCACCGGGGCACATCCCGTTCGGCATCCACATGTGGGTCGGCCGGTCGAGCACGATCTTCATCGCCGACACCACGGTCAACGAACGCCCGTCGTCGCAAATGCTCGCCGATATCGCCGAACAGACCGCCGCGGTGGCGCGCCGCCTCGGCCAGGAACCGCGCGTTGCGTTCCTGAGCTATTCGACCTTCGGCAACCCGCCGGGGCAGTTCCTCGCCAACATCCGTGATGCCATCACGCTGCTCGACGAACGCCGTGTCAGCTTCGAATATGAAGGCGAAATGTCACCCGACGTGGCGCTCAATCCGATGATGGCCGACCGCTATCCGTTCTCGCGCCTGTCGGGCCCGGCGAACGTGCTGATCATGCCCGGCCTGCAATCGGCGAACATTTCGGCGAAGCTGCTCAAGGAACTCGGCAGCGGCAAGATGATCGGGCCGCTGTTGATGGGCATGTCGAAGCCGGTGCAGGTCGCACCAATGACCAGCACCGCAAGTGACCTCGTGACGCTCGCTGTGCTCGCCGCGACGGGTGCGATGTCGTGAGCGACACGCCGGCCATCACCGACAGTCCCGATGCGCCGGCCGCCGCCGGCAGGCCGCCGCTGTATTTCATCCACGGCATGTGGAGCACACCGGCTGTCTGGACCGGCCTGCGCGAGCGTTTCGAAATGGCGGGATATGCCACGCACGCCGCCTGCCTGCCCTATCACGACCGCGACCCGTCGCTGCCGCCGGTGCCCGAGCTCGGCAAGCTCGGCGTGCAGGACTATGTCGACTTCCTCGTCGCCGATATCGCGCGGCTGCCGCAAACGCCGATCATCATCGGCCATTCGCTCGGTGGCTTCCTGGCGCAGGCAGTCGCGGCGCGCATCCAGCCCCCGGCGCTGGTGCTGCTATCCCCCGCACCCAGTGCCAAGACCGGCGTACTGGCGATCAATTCGCTGCGCGCGATGTGGGGCGTTATCCGGCACTGGGGCTGGTGGAAAAGCCCGACCTTG
>CALDHQ010000261.1 GCA_937894055.1 uncultured Polymorphobacter sp. | reverse complement strand
GCGGGGCCGCAGCCCGCCGATGCCAAGCCGCCAACGGTCGCTGCAAATTACGTCGGCAGCGTCAGCGGCAGCACGATGATCCTGCAGGTCCAGCCCGCCGGCGCCGAGCGCATGACCAGCTACACGCTGACCCAGGGCCGCCGCGCCAAGCTGATCCGCTGCATGTAGTAAATTCCCGGCCTTGCATTGACCCTGCAAATGGTGTGGATTGCCTGCGGGGTCGTGCAGCAGGGAAGTTCATCATGAAAGCAGGATTCCGACTCGCATCATTGCTCGCCATTGCCGTTGCCGCACAGCCGGCGCAGGCCATGGTCATCAGGCTGACCAATACCGGCGGCGTTACCGCCGGCAGCCAGGCGGAAACCGGCTTCAAGGCCGCCGCCGCCTTCTGGGAAGCGGCGCTGACCAACAACGTCACCGTCGACCTCAATGTCGGCTATAGCGCGCTCGGCGCCGGCATCATCGGTTCGACCGGCAGCCGCCAGCTTTCGACCACCGCGACCTCGATCCAGACGCAGTTGCTCGCCAACAAGACCTCGGCGCTCGATACGCTGGCGACGTCGCACATGCCGACGCTGACGAACGGCGCGCTCAAGGTCATCACCTCGGGCTACAAAAAGACCGCGACCAAGGCCGGCGTCAACACCGCGTCGAAGGTCTATGACACCGACACCAGCGTCAACAACAAGAACATCGTCGCGACCAGCGCCAACCTGAAGGCGCTCGGCTACGCAGTCGCGGCCGGTGCCGATGCGTCGATCACCTTCAGCTCGGCGTTCTCGTTCGATTTCAACCCTGATGACGGCATCACCGCCGGCCAGATGGACTTCATCGGCGTCGCCATCCACGAAATCGGCCATGCGCTGGGCTTCATCAGCGGCGTCGATACCTACGACTATTACGGCGGCCCGAGCGGGCCGGGACGCGCGAGCAACATCAACCTCAACAGCTATGCTGTGGGCACCGTGCTCGACATGTTCCGCTACAGCAATGACCCGAGCAACCTCGTCGTCGGCACCGCGCCGGTGCTTGACTGGTCGGTGAAGACCGCCAGCTACTTCTCGGTCGATGGCGGCGTCACCGCGTACGGCGGCGCCACTTTCTCGACCGGCGCCTATAACGGCGACGGCCGCCAGGCATCGCACTGGAAGGATGCGGCCGCGGGCGCGACGCAGCTCGGCATCATGGACCCGACCGCCGCCTATGGGCAGCGCGGCATCGTCACCGCGCTCGACCTCGCGGCGTTCGATGCCATTGGCTGGAATACCTCGGTCAACGTCGTCAACAACGCCAGCTACACCTATCTCAGCACCACCAACGCGGTGTACCGCGCGGCAATCGCCAACGTTCCCGAACCGGCGAGCTGGGCGATGATGATCACCGGCTTCGGCCTGGTGGGCGGCGCGCTGCGTCGTCGCCGCGTGGCTGTCGCCTAAGACGAAAGCGCCTCCGGCGGGCAGGGCCTTGGCCCTGCACCCATTTTGAATAGAGCGAGTCATTCCCGCGTAGGCGGGAATCCATCTTCGGCAACGATGCATGGATTCCCGCCTGCGCGGGAATGACTATGTGTTGGGTGCAGGGACGAGTCGCTGCCCGCCGGAGGCCCTTTACCTATTCCCAATCAACAACCGCCCAGCCGCGCGCCACGGCCATTGCCCGCAACACCCGGTTCGGGTTCGCCGCAACAGCCTCGTCCGCCAATTCAAACATCGGCGCATCCGACGGATGGTCCGAATAGAAGCGTAGCGGTGCGCCGGTGAGCGCCTGCGCTGCCAGCCAGTCCTCGACCATGGTGCGCTTGGCAGCGGCGTAGCAATTTTCGCCATCGATCTGCGGCAGCAGCGTGCTGCCGGCGGTGACCGCGCGCGTGCCGATGACATCGTCGATGCCGAGCGCCGCGCCGATGGCGCCGGCGTAGAAGCGGTAGGATGCCGTCGCGATGATGATACGCCGGCCTTCGGCGCGGTCGGCGGCGATCTGCGCCAGCGCGCCGGCGCGGACGTTGGTCGCGACCTGATGTGCCGCGAACGCCGCCGCTTCGGCCGCGACAGTCGCCACATCGGCGCGCCCCATCAGCAGTGCATGGTTGATGGTCTTGAGGCGGGCGCGGCCAATCAGCTTGAGCAGATAGAGCAGC
>CALDHQ010000260.1 GCA_937894055.1 uncultured Polymorphobacter sp. | reverse complement strand
TGACGCCGAGCGCGTTCGACACCAGCACGAGGAACGGCATGACGATGACCGCCGCAAGCACGCGCGGTACGATCAGGTAACGGAACGGATCGGTGCGCAGCGTCGCCAGCGCGTCGATCTGCTCGGTGACGCGCATCGTGCCGAGTTCGGCGGCCATCGCCGACGACACGCGGCCGGCGACCATCAAGCCACCCAAGACCGGCCCGAGTTCGCGGACGATGCCGATGACGGTGACCGCGGGAACGGTCGAGGCGGCGTTGAAGCGGCTGCCGCCGATGTAGATCTGCTGCGCCAGCGCCGAGCCGGTGAACAGCGCCGTCAGCCCGACCACCGGCAGCGAGAACCAGCCGATCAGCAGCATCTGTTCGAGCAGCCGCGCCGGATAATAGGGCGGCAGCAGCGTCCGCCACAGCGCCTGCCCCGCAAACAGCGTCAACCGGCCAGTGGCGCGCAAGCCGGCAATGACAAACGCGCCGACGGCGATGGGGAAGGCGAGGAGGGCGTTCATGTCCAGCACCGGCTGTAGCGCTGCCCCAACCCTGTCAGCAACTCATATTGCGCGATGTCGCTGGCGGCGGCAGCAGCGGCCAGATCGAAGTCGACCTCGACGCGGTCGCCCTCGGTGACACCGGTGCCGGTCGCATCGACCATCATCAGGTCCATCGAGACGCGGCCGACGACCGGGCAGCGCGCGCCGTCGATGCGCGCCACGCCGCTGGCACCGAGCGCGCGGCGGTAGCCATCGGCATAGCCGAGGCCCAGCACGGCGATGCGCAGCGCGCGCGGTGCGACGTATGTCGCGCCGTAGCCGATGCTGGCGCCGGCTGCGACATCGCGCACCTGCACGACGCCGGCCTCTATGCGCACGACCTGTCGCAGCGCGAGGGTGCCGCCCGTTACCGGCTGGCCGCCGTAGAGGCCGAGCCCGGGGCGCGTCAGGCCGAAATGATAGTCTGCCCCAAGCGCGATCCCCGCCGAATTGGCGAGCGCGGCGCGGCGCGGGCGCAACTGCGCCACCAGCGCGGTGAAATCGGCGCACTGGCGGGCGTTGAGCGGGTGCGCGGGTTCATCGGCGCACGCCAGATGGCTGTGCAGCGTATCGACCGCAAGGCCGTCGAGCAGTCCCGATGCGGCCTCCGACGGTGTCAGTCCAAGCCGGTTCATGCCGGTATCGACCATGATATCGCAGGCCCCGCCACCGGCGGCTTGCCAAGCTGAAATTTGCGCGGGCGTGCACAGCACCGGCCGCGCCGCCGAAGCGCGTGCGATGGCCATTTCGCCAGTCTGGATGCCGTGCAGCACCGCGACCGACACCCCGGCGGGCAGCGGGCCGAGCGCAGCCACCTCCGACCAGTGCGCGACAAAGAAGTCGCGGCAACCGGCGGCGGCGAGTGTCGCCAGCGTTTCCGCCGCGCCAATGCCGTAGCCGTCGGCCTTGATCGCCGCGCCACACGCCGCGCCGCCGCTCATCGCCGCGAGCAGCCGCCAGTTCGCCACGAGCGCGTCGCGGTCGATCAGCAGGCAGGGGCTGGCAGGCGTCGGCAACATCGCCAACGACTTACCGGCGCGGCCAAGGCTTGGCAAATGCACGGACCGGCGCACCGCACATTGTCATCGCGGCAGGCGCCCCTATATTTTTCTGACGCGTCCATACCGGACCGGCTTTCAGGGAGAGAGTTTCATGACCAAGATTACCGTATCGCTCGGCGCACTGGTGTTCGCGGCATCGCTCGGCATGTCGTCGGCGGCCATCGCAGTGACGCCGACCGCCGTTGAAAAGGCCGAGCTTTCGATGCTCAGCCCGGCCAAGCAGAAGGAAGTGCTGGCGCGCGCGACCGGCGGCAACACCGTCAGCGGCGTCATCGAAACGATGCTGCTCAACCAGATTTCGGACGATTTCGCCAACGGCGACGCGATCAGCATCGACTTCACGCAGGAGCTGTTCGTGGTCCGCAACAAGAAGGGCCAGCTCAAGGAATATGAATTCGACAGCGCCACGCTGACCGTGACGCCGCCGAAGAAGTAAGCTTCGCGACCGGTTCAATCGCGGGGCGGTGGCATTGTGCCGCCGCCCCGTTTTTGATTCATGACCCCCCCAGCGCTTCGGCGATGGCGTCCTGCAGCGCCGCTTCGGGCCAGGGCGTGCTGTCGGTGATGTTGACGCAGGCCTTGCCGCCTTTGAGCCGCGGGTCGCTGGCCATCAGCCGGCGCGCGGCGTCGCTCACGTCGGCCAGCGCCAGGTTGCCCAGCGTCTGGTCGGAAAACACCAAGCCCCAGCCGAACGTATCGTAGGGGCGATTGCGTTCAATGACGGTGATGTTGTCGGGCGCCTTGCGCTTGGCGGAGAGTGTGAAAGTTAAACGCAGCCAATCCTGCGGTTGCATCAAAAACCAATTCTCAAATCCAAACCATCGAAGCCATGAAAAAACCATTATTAATCCTCACCTTGGCGGCCCTCGCGGTTCAGGCACAGGGAGAAGTCCCCCGGCTGTGGCCTTTCCTTGGGATTGTTGTTGGGTCTGGTGGCGCAGTCAAAGGGATAGCCGCAGACCTCGCATTTGCACACTGGCAGTGGACGCCAGTTTGCGTCCAGCTGTTCCGGTTCGAATTTCATTG
>CALDHQ010000259.1 GCA_937894055.1 uncultured Polymorphobacter sp. | reverse complement strand
TCCTCGTCGGAGGGGTGCGTGCAGTGGTCGGCGGACGCGGCATCCAGCTCGACGGCCACCCGGATGCCGTCACCGTGCTGCAGCTGGCTGGCGTGGATGCGCGGCTGGAACCCAGCGACACGCACGGCACTGCTCGACGATCCGGCAGTGTCCAACGCGATGGATGCGATCCTCGAACGCGGGAACGATGCGGTCTCTCAGGCGCGGGTCCTGAGCGTGCGCCTCGACCAGCATCCGCGCGTTGTTGGGATAAAGGGCACCAGCCTTGGCATTGCAGACCGAATCCTCCAGCACCGGGCGGCGGAACCGGGTGCGGGTGACGGTGGTGGCGACAGTCGGGATGTAGCTGCTCACCGACGTGCCTGCCTGCTCGGCTTCAAACTGCGCGAATCCGGCTACGTTCCGCTTTTTGCCAAAGATGGCACCCGCGCCATCACCATTGCGCGGGACGAGCGTCCGGCCTTGATCGTGCTCGACCGCGATGACGCGATCTACTACCCGACGCACGGCGATCCGGTCACCGATCCGCAGCGCTTTGCGCGCGGGCTGATCACCCACCGCAAGCAGCGCGAGAACCAGATTTTGAAGCTGCTCGGGCAGGCACCGCAGACAATCCCGGCGATGGTCGCAGTGAACTACGCGATGGTCGATAAGAAGCTCCACCCCGCCGCCGGCCGCTCGGTGCTGGCGCATCTTATCGACCTCGAGGCGCGCGGCATCGTCGCACGTGACGGCGAAGTCTGGCGCATGGCATGAGGGGCGGCACGCTCCTCGTCGGCGTTGTCGCGCTCGGTTTGGGCATCGCCTATGGCCCGCAGCTCATCGAGAAGCTGCCGGCGCCGGTCAGCGGCTTCCTGACGCGGCTCGGCGGTGATGAGGATGTCGTCGCGACGCTGGTGACGTCGGTGCACAAGATGAACGACCTCAGCGTCTTCGGCGCGCAGCTCTATTCGATCGTCAAGACGCCGCACGAAGGCCTGATCGACGCGCTCGACACCACGACCTGGGTCATCGTGCCGGGGTCGGTGCGTTATGTCGTCAATCTGTCGACGCTGGACCGCGGCAATTTCAACTGGGACGCCAAGACGCGGACGCTGGTCGTCGTCGTCCCCGATCCGGTGCCGACCGAGGCCAATATCGACGGCGCCCGCGCCCGCGTGCTGGTCGATGGCGTCGATCTGGCGACCGGCGATGACCGCGAGCGCATCCTGCAAAAGAGCCTGGCCGTGGCGCGCGACGATATCGGTCGCAAGGCGCGCGAGCCGCTCTTCATGGGCGCCGCCAAAGAAGCCGGCCGCGCCGCGCTGCAGGCGAACTTTGCCGCGCCGCTGGTCGCCGCCGGGTTCACGCCCACCGTTACCGTTCGCTTCCGCAGCGAAGCATTGCTGAAAGGCTAGACCATGGACGCTCGCCTCAACCCGCTCGGCCGCGGTGCCCTTGACGGCATCGACCTGCACGCCGAAATCGCCCGGCTGCGCAAGGAGAAGAACGCCGTCATCCTGGCGCATTATTATCAGGACCCGGTGCTGCAGGACCTCGCCGATTTCGTCGGCGACAGCCTCGACCTCAGCCGCAAGGCTGCTGCCACCGATGCCGATGTCATCGCGTTCTGCGGCGTGCGCTTCATGGCCGAAGTCGCGAAGATCCTGTCCCCGCAAAAAACCGTCGTGCTGCCCGACATGGCCGCGGGTTGCAGCCTCGAGGATTCATGCCCGCCGGAGGAATTTGGCGCGTTCCGTGCCGCGCACCCCGATCACATCAGCCTGACCTACATCAACTGCTCGGCGGCGGTGAAAGCGCACTCGGATATCATCGTTACCTCGTCATCGGCCGAACGCATCATCAACCAGCTGCCGCGCGACCAGAAAATCCTGTTCGCCCCCGACAAGCACCTCGGCGCCTGGCTCAACCGCAAGACCGGCCGCGACATGCTGCTCTGGGACGGCAGCTGCATCGTCCACGAGCGCTTTTCGGTGACCGAATTGCTCAAGCTCAAGGCGCTCAACCCCGCCGCACCGGTGCTCGCGCACCCCGAATGCCCGGCGCCGATCCTCGAACTCGCCGACTATATCGGCGCGACCAGCGGCATCCTCGACTATGCGCTCAAGTCGCCCGAACAGACGCTGATCGTCGCCACCGAGCCCAACATCATCCACCAGATGCAGTTGAAGGCGCCGCACAAGACCTTCATCGGCGCGCCGGGTGCCGACGGCAATTGCAGCTGCAATACCTGCCCGTTCATGGCGCTCAACACGCTCGAAAAGCTCTACCTGTGCCTGCGCGACCTCAAACCCGAAATCATCGTGCCCGAGGACATCCGGCTGCGCGCCAAGGTGCCGCTCGACCGTATGCTCGAAATGGCGGCTAACGCTTCGCCGGTGGCGGTGAAAGGTGACTGAACCGTTCGCACTCGCCGGCTTCGACCTTGACGCCTTCATCAAGTCGACGCTCGCCGAAGACCTTGGCAGCGGCGGTGACCGTACCTCGGCCGCGGTCATTCCCGCCGACGCGCAACTCCACGCCGTGATGGCGAGCCGCGACGAGGTCGTTGTCGCCGGCCTGCCGCTGGCGCTCGCCTTCATCCGCGCGCTCGACCCGCAGGCGCATTTCGAAGTCGTCGCGCATGACGGCGATCATCTGCCGGCCGGCAGCGCGTTGCTGCGCATCAGCGCCAATGCCCGCGCGCTGCTGACCGCCGAACGCTCGGCGCTCAACACCGTCCAGCATCTGACCGGCATCGCGACGCTGACGCGCCAATATGTCGATGCCATCCACGGCACCGGCGCCATCCTGCTCGATACGCGCAAGACGTTGCCGGGGCTGCGGGTGCTCGAAAAATACGCGACGCGGATGGGCGGCGCGACCAACCACCGGATGCGCCTCGATGACGGCGTGATGATCAAGGACAACCATATTGCGGTGGCCGGCGGTGTTGAGGCCGCGGTGCGCGCTGCTAAGGCCGCGGGGCTGCACGACATCGTTGTCGAAGTCGATTCGCTGGACCAGATTCCGCCCGCACTCGCTGCGGGTGCCGACCGCTTGCTGCTCGATAACATGGGGCCGCCGATGCTGCGCGAAGCCGTCGCGCTGATCGCCGGGCGCGTGCCGACCGAAGCCTCGGGCGGCGTCAACCTCAACACCATCCGCGCCATCGCCGAAACCGGGGTGACCTACATTAGCGTTGGCCGCATCACGCAGAGCGCACCCGCCGCCGATATCGGGCTCGATTTCGCTTAAGATGCTGCGTCATTGCGGGGCGCGACAAGCGCCGCGACAGCCGCTAGAACCGCGTCATGAGCGAGCCTGAAATCACCTCCGAAACAACGCCCGAAGCTGCACCCGCCGCGGCGCCGGTCGCCCCGCCGCCGCCCCCGAAGCGCGGCACGACGCGCCGCAACATCTTGATCGGCACCGGCGCCGTCGGCGGGCTGCTGCTCGGCTATGCGGTGTGGCCGCGCAAGCAGCGGCTCAACTGGGTCGCCGGCCCCGACGAATCGCGCATCAACGGCTGGCTCAAGATCGGCACCGATGGCCGCGTCATTGTCGCGGTACCGCAGGCCGAAATGGGGCAGGGCGTGTACACCGCACTGCCGCAGATCCTCGCCGACGAACTCGGTGCCGACTGGAACACCGTCGGCGTCGAACCGGCGCCGCTCAACCCGGTCTATGCCAATCGCGGCATGGCGTCTGACGCTACCAAAAAAATGCCCGCGCTGTTTCGCGGCATTGCCAACTGGGGCATCGGCGAGGTCATGAGCCGCTTCGAGGTCCAGCTGACCGGCGGCAGCAGCTCGGTGCGCGCCTATGAACCAACGCTGCGGCTCGCCGGCGCTGCCGCGCGCGAGATGCTGTGCAAGGCCGCCGCGCGCCGCTGGGATGCCGATTGGGAAGACCTCGACACCGCCAACGGCTTCGTCATCTACAAGGCCAACCGCATCCGCTTCGCCGACATTGCCGGTGAGGCCGCGCAGGAGGACATGCCGAGCGAGCCGACGCTGCGCAGTCCGTCGAAGAACCGCCTGATGGGCAAGGCCGTTCAGCGCATCGACATTCCCGCCAAAACCAATGGCAGCGCGCGCTTCGGCAGCGATGTCCGCCTGCCCGGGCTGGTTTATGCCGCGGTGCGCTCGGGGCCGACAGGCGACCCGGCACTGACTGGCGCCAATGTCGCCGCCGCCCGCGCCGTGCCGGGCGTGCTCGACGTGGTGAAGGGACCGACTTGGGTCGCCGTGGTCGGCACCAGCTGGTGGCTCGCCAACAACGCGCTCGATGCCGCCGCGCCGCAGTTTGCCGCGCAGCCCAAGCCCGCCGGGCCGTGGATGGCAAAGGCGCTGCACGACGGCCTCGATACCGGCGAAATCGCCGTCGCGCAGGACGAGGGCGATGCTGCGGCCTTGCTCGCCAAGCCCGGCACCATCACCGCGACCTACAGCGTGCCGTTCCTCGCGCATGCCTGCCTTGAGCCGATGAACGCCACCGCGCGCATCACCGATGGCCATGTCGAAGTCTGGGCGCCGACGCAGTCGCTGACGCTCGCGACCTGGGCGGTTTCGCGCGCGCTCGGCATCGAGGACAAGGACGTCACCGTCTATCCGACGCTGCTCGGCGGCGGCTTCGGGCGCAAGGTCGAGGTCGATTGCATCGTCCAGGCGGCGCTGATCGCGCGCGCCACCAAGCGCCCGGTGCAGCTCATCTACAGCCGCGCCGAAGACATCGCGCAGGACAAGTTCCGCCCCGCCGCGGTGGCGCGGATGCGCGGCCAACTCGAAACCACCGCCGCCGGCAAACGCGTCGGCGCCTGGGGCGCGCGCATTGCGGTGCCCGACCCGGCGTGGTCGATGATGCGCCGCGTCATGCCAAGCCTCGCCAGCGATGCGCCCAAGGCCGGCGCCGGCTCGATCGAGGGCGCGTTCGATCTGCCCTATGACCTCGGCGCGGTGCTCGCCGAACATGCGCTCGTCGACCTGCCGGTGGCGTCGGGCATCTGGCGCTCGGTCGGCCACAGCTTCACCGGCTTCTTCGTCGAAAGCTTCATCGATGAACTCGCGCACGCCGCCGGTGCCGACCCGTTCGCGTTCCGGCTGGCGCTGCTCCACAACAGCCCGCGCCATGCCGCCGTGCTGCGCGCCGTCATGCGCATCGGCGGGCCACTCGGCATCGTCGAACTCGGTGTGGCACGCGGCATTGCGATCCACGAAAGCTTCGGCAGCATCGTCGCGGTCATCGCCGAAGTCGCCGCCAAGCCTGGCGAGATCACCGTGCGGCGGCTGTCGGGCGCGATCGACTGCGGGCAGGTCGTCAACCCCGGCATCGTCGCCGCGCAAGTCGAAGGCGCGATGCTGTTCGGGCTGAGCGCCGCGCTGACGGGCGATATCCAGTTCGAGGGCGGCCGTACCACCGCGACCAACTTCAACGGCGCGCCCCTGCTGTCGATGGCGCAGGCACCCGCGACGCAGGTCACCATCATCCCGAGCACGGCACCACCCGGCGGCGTCGGTGAACCCGGCACGCCACCGGTCGCCCCTGCGGTCGCCAATGCGCTGTTCGCCGTGACCGGCAAACGCTTCCGTGACCTGCCGCTGGTCGGCAAGGTCTGACGGTGCAGCTACCTGACGGCCACCCGCCGGTTCTGACGCCGCGCGTTGGCGTGCTGCTGGTCAACCTCGGCACCCCTGACGCGCCCGACCGTGCCAGCGTCAAGCGCTACCTCGGCGAATTCCTGTCCGATCGCCGCGTTGTCGAGATTCCGCAAATCGTCTGGCAGCCGATCCTGCGCGGCATCATCCTCAACACCCGCCCCAGCAAGACCGCGGCGAACTACGCCAAGATCTGGGAAGGCACCGACCCCGGCGAATCGCCACTGCGCCGCATCACCCGCGAACAGGCCGCAGCAATGGCGGCGCATTTCGGTGACGGTGTCATCGTCGACTGGGCGATGCGCTACGGCAATCCGTCGATCCCCGACCGGCTGGCAGCGCTCAAGGCGGCGGGCTGCAACCGCATCCTGATCGCGCCGCTCTACCCGCAATATTCGGGTGCGACGACGGCGACGGTCAATGACAAGGTCTTCGAAACGCTGACCGCATGGCGCTGGCAACCGGCGCTGCGGACGCTTGCGCCGTACCATGATGACCCGGCGTATATCGATGCGCTCGCAGTCTCGGTGCGCGACCAGATTGCCGGCCTCGACTTCCGCCCCGAGCTGCTGCTGGCGTCGTTCCACGGCATGCCGCAGCGCACGCTCGAACTCGGCGACCCCTATCACTGCCACTGCGCCAAGACCGCGCGGCTGCTCGGCGAGGCGCTCGACCTGCCGGTGCAGATGAGCTTCCAGTCGCGGCTCGGCCGCGCCGAATGGCTCAAGCCCTATACCGACAAGACGCTCGCCGAACTGCCGGGGCAGGGCGTGCGCAAGCTGGCGGTGGTGTCGCCGGGATTTTCGGCGGATAACCTCGAAACGCTCGAAGAAATCGCGATGCAGGGGCGCGAGACTTTCCTCGAAGCCGGTGGCGAGTCCTTCGCCTATCTGTCCTGTCTCAACGCCGATGCACCGGGCCTCAAAATGCTCGCAGATTTACTCGCGCGCGAACTTGCCGGATGGGTGCCCGCGTCCTAGTCTGCGCAGGTAACCGACTGGGGAGTTTTGAGACATGGCTCGTGTGGCAATCGTGACCGGCGGCACCCGCGGCATCGGCGAGGCGATCAGCCTCGCGTTGCGCGACGCTGGCTATACCGTGGCGGCGAACTACGGAGGCGATGACGCCAAGGCGGCCGAATTCACCAAGCGCACCGGCATCGCGTCGTACAAGTGGAACGTCGCCGATTTCGATGCCTGCGCGGCCGGCGTCGCCAAGGTCGAAGCCGACCTCGGCCCGGTCGATGTGCTCGTCAACAACGCCGGCATCACCCGCGACGGCGTGCTGATGAAAATGACCTATGCGCAGTGGAAGGAAGTCATCGACGTCAACCTCGGCGGCTGCTTCAACATGGCCAAGGCGGTGTTCCCCGGCATGCGCGACCGCAAGTTCGGCCGCATCGTCAGCATCGGCTCGATCAACGGGCAGGGCGGGCAGTACGGCCAGGTCAACTATGCCGCCGCCAAGTCGGGCATCCACGGCTTCACCAAGGCGCTGGCGCAGGAAGGCGCGCGCGCCGGCATCACCGTCAACGCCATCGCGCCGGGCTATATCGATACCGACATGGTCGCCGCTGTGCCCGCCGACGTGCTCGAAAAGATCGTCGCCAAAATCCCCGTCGGCCGGCTCGGCAAGGCCAGCGAAATCGCACGCGGCGTGATGTTCCTGGTGGGCGACGACGCCGGCTTCGTCACCGGCTCGACGATGTCGATCAACGGCGGGCAGCACATGTACTGATGCAGCCGGTGGTTGCCCGCTGATGTCGCGCCAGTCCGGCCTCGTCAAAGGCTCGGTCAAGATTGCCGGTCACGCCACCTCGATCAGCCTCGAGCCACTGTTCTGGACGGCGCTGCGCGAAGCCGCGGCCGCCGACGCGCGCCAGCAGCGCGCGGCGCGCGCCTTCCATCACGAAGGCGTTGAGCGGATAGTCCAGCAGCGGCGCGCCGAACACCTTGCGGTCGCCGGTGTAGCGGATGGCGGCGCGCAGCCACGAGACGGGTTGGCCGTCGGCGCGCAGCAGGCGCACGTCGCCGTTCTTGCCGCCGCCCAACAGCATCTCGCCCAACGGGGCATTCTGGCGCCGCAACACGTCTCGCTGGTCTGCAGCGCCCCGGATCCGACCTTCGCCTGGTGCCAGCCCACGATCGCCCACATCGGATATGACCTGCGCCCGGTGCTGCGGGGGCGCGCGTGGCTGGCGTGCTTTACAATGGCGCATTCTGCCCCACTCTATGCACCTTCCATGATCGTTCTCGGCGTCGAATCTTCCTGCGATGAAACCGGCCTTGCGTTGTACGACACGCAACGCGGCTTGCTGTCCCACGCCTTGCATTCGCAAGTGGCCATGCACGAGGAATACGGCGGCGTGGTACCGGAACTGGCGTCGCGCGACCACATCCGGCGCGCCATTCCGCTGCTCGAGCAAACGCTGCAAGGCGCCGGCGTGGCCATGGGCGAT
>CALDHQ010000258.1 GCA_937894055.1 uncultured Polymorphobacter sp. | reverse complement strand
ATTTTTCCTCCATGTCTTTTGCGGTAAAACGGATTTCCAACACCGTTTGGAGTTGATACATCAATCTTACAGTTAGATGTTTGAGAGAGCGCCGCGTCAATCGCTTCAAGTCCACGAAATACAGGCTGCACTCCCAGGTGATTGATGTCGGGGGCGGTGCATCAACTCTGGTGGACGACTTGCTTGGCAACGGCTTCAAAAACGTGTCGGTGTTGGACTTGTCGGCCAGTGCCTTGGCGATCGCGCACGCCTGTGCGTCAGTAAGGATCCCGGTTTCGTGCAGCATCACGCAATGCGCCCGATCGATGCGCCGCTCGCGTTCGGCGCGGGCAGTAACGAGAACGACACGATCCTGCGCCGCGACACGACGCTGCCGCAGTTCGAGGCGATGGCAGTGCTGCGTTACCAGCCCGGCGACGAATATCGCGACCATCTCGATACGCTGCCCGGTGTCGAAAACCAGCGCCACACCACGGTATTGACCTATCTCAATGATGACTATGACGGCGGCGCTACGGTGTTCCCCGAATCGGGGCTTTCGGTGAAGGGCAAGCGCGGCGACGTGCTGGTGTTTCGCAACCTCGATTCAGCCGGTCGACCCGATCCGGCGACGCGCCACGCGGGCACGCCCGTCACGCGTGGTACCAAATGGCTAAGTTCGTGCTGGATTCGCCAGCGCGCCTATGACAGTTGGAGCGCGCGATAACCGTCCATTATGAGGAAGCGCAAAAATGAACTTTGAATATAGCGACAACGGCAAGGCCTGGCTCGAACGCGTCCGCGCGTTCATGGAGCAGCACATCTACCCCAACGAAGCGCGCTACGAAGCCGAAGCGCATGAAGGCGACCGCTGGAAAGTCCTGCCGGTCATCGAGGAGTTGAAGCCGCTCGCCAAGAAGGCCGGGCTGTGGAACATGTTCCTCAACATCTGCGACCATGACACCGGCGAATGGAAGGGCCCCGGCCTGACCAACCTCGAATATGCGCCGCTCGCCGAAGAAATGGGCCGCGTCGGCTGGTCGTCCGAAATCTTCAACTGCTCGGCGCCCGATACCGGCAACATGGAAGTGCTGCGCACCTACGGGACCGAGGCGCAGAAGGCGAAGTGGCTGCGGCCGCTGATGGACGGCACCATCCGTTCGGCGTTCCTGATGACCGAGCCCGGCGTTGCGTCGTCGGATGCCACCAACATCGAAACCTCAATCGTCCGCGACGGCAACGAATACGTCATCAACGGCCGCAAGTGGTGGTCGTCGGGCGCCGGCGATCCGCGCTGCGCGATCAACATCGTCATGGGCAAGACCGATCCCAACGCGCCGCGCCATTCGCAGCAGTCGCAGATCCTCGTGCCGATGGACGCCCCCGGCGTCACCAAGCTGCGCGCACTCAAGGTCTTCGGCTATGACGATGCGCCGCACGGCCATTTCGAAATGCTGCTCGAAAACGTCCGCGTGCCGGTCGAAAACATCATCCTCGGCGAAGGCCGCGGCTTTGAAATCGCGCAGGGCCGCCTCGGGCCGGGCCGCATCCACCACTGCATGCGCAGCATCGGTGCAGCCGAAAGCGCGCTCGAAAAGATGTGCAAGCGCCTCAAGGCACGCGTCGCCTTCGGCAAGCCGGTTTCGGAACAGGGTGTCTGGCACGAACGTATCGCCGACGCCCGCATCGCCATCGAGCAGGCCCGCCTGCTGACGCTCAAGGCGGCGTACATGATGGACACCGTCGGCAACAAGGCCGCCGCGCGCGAGATCGCGATGATCAAGGTCATCGTCCCCAACATGTCGACGATGGTCATCGACATGGCGATCCAGGCGCATGGCGGCGGCGGCGTCTGCCAGGACTTCGGCCTCGCCTCGTCGTACGCCGGCCAGCGCACGCTGCGCATCGCCGACGGTCCCGATGAAGTCCACCGCGCCGCAATCGCCAAGGGCGAACTGCGCCGCTACAACTAAGGCCTGAAAGGGCCTCCGGCGGGCAGGGTCTAGACCCTGCACCCAACAATTGGGTGCAGGGCTTAGCCCTGCCCGCCGGAGGCTCTGCCACTTGGAGACTCGCATGCGCGCCAATCCCCGCACCCCCGTCCTTGTCGGCATCAGCCAGTACACCGACCGCACCTCCGCCCCGCAGGATGCGCAGTCGCCGCTCGACATGCTCGAAACGGTGGGCAAGGGCGCGCTCGCCGATAGCGGCGGGCATGATATCAAGGTCGATGCGATTGCCGTGGTGCGGCTGTTTGCCGATTCGTCGCCGGCGTTCAAGGCGCCGTTCGGCCACTACACCAACTTCCCGAAATCAATGGCCAAGCGCCTCGGCCAAAGCCCCAAGCGGCTGCTCTATGGCCCCGTCGGCGGCAACACGCCGCAGATGCTGGTCAATCTGTTCGCCGAAAGCATCCGCACCGGCGAATGCGATGTCGCGTTGCTCGCCGGTTGCGAGCCGCTGCGGTCGCAAGCCAAGGCGCAAAAGGCCGGGCTGGCGCTCGACTGGTCCGAAGACACCGGTGACGAGGCCGAATCGCTCGGCAAGGAACCGACGATGATCTCGCGCCACGAAGCCGCGCACGGCATCATCATGCCGGTCAGCGTCTATCCGATGTTCGAAAACGCGCTCGGCGCCTATTACGGCCGCAGCCCGCTCGAACAGCGTGCCGCCATCGGTGCGCTGATGCACCGCTTCACGCAGGTCGCCGCCAAGAACCCCTATGCCGCGCTGCCGATCGAACGCAGCGCCGAGGAGCTGATCTCGCCCGTCGGCGACAACCGCTACATCGGCTATCCCTATACCAAATACCTCAACTCCAACATGTTCGTCGATCAGGCGGCCGCAGTGCTGCTGATGTCGACGGCGGCCGCCGACGCCGCCGGCGTGCCCGAATCGAAGCGCGTCTATCTGCACGGCAGCGCCGACACGCACGAACATTATCTGGTCAGCGACCGCGTCGATTATCACAGCGCGCCCGCCATCCGCATCGGTGCGGCGCACGCGCTCAAGCAGGCCGGCATCACCACCGCCGACATCGGCCATATCGACATCTACAGCTGCTTCCCTTCTGCCGTCGAAATCGCTGCCGACATGATCGGGCTGAAGCACGACGATCCGCGCGGGCTGACGCTTACCGGCGGGTTGCCGTATTTCGGCGGGCCGGGGAACAATTATTCGATGCACGGCATCGCCGAAGTCGTGGCGCACTGCCGCGCCAAGCCCGGCAGCTGGGGCATGGTCACCGCCAACGGCGGCTATCTGACCAAGCACAGCTTCGGCGTCTATTCGACCGTGCCGGCGAACGACTGGGTCCGCGATGACCCCGATGTCTACCAGGCCGAAGTCGATGCGCTGAAGGGCCCGCCGCTCAACGAGCAGCCCGACGGAGAGGGTGCCATCGAAGCCTTCACCGTCATGCACGACAAGGGCGAACCTGCACTCGGCATCATCATCGGGCGACTCGATAATGGCGAACGCTTCCTGGCGCAGCTCAAGGACAACCCCGGCGCGCTGATCGATGTGCCGGTCATCGGCCGCCGCATCCGCGTCACCAGCGGCAGCCCCGCCAACACCGCCGTGCTGATTTAGCGCGACAGATGGTTGCGCGGCCGCGCGCGGTCTGCTACTCGCGCGCCTCTACCGGACGGGGTCTGACCCCGGATGCAGTTGATCGTGCGGTCATGGCGGAACTGGTAGACGCGCAACGTTGAGGTCGTTGTGGGCGAAAGCCCGTGGAAGTTCGAGTCTTCTTGACCGCACCATTCAGCCAGCCGGTCCGGGGTTAACCCGGACCGCGCGACATTTTCAGCAAAACAATTCACGCATTGCGCGCAAACAGCCCGCCATCGACGGGGATGACCGCGCCGGTGATGTATGATGCTGCCGGCAGGCACAGGCTCAGCGTGATGTGTGCGACCTCCTCGGGGGCGCCGTAGCGCTTGAGCGCGGTACGGCGCTTGGCGAAGATGATTTTTTTGTCGGCTTCGACGCCGGCGGTCATGCCGGTGTCGATCGGGCCGGGGCAGATGCAGTTGACGGTGATCGCTTCGGGGCCGAGGTCGACGGCGAGCGCGCGCGTCAGCCCGGTGACCCCGGCCTTCGCCGCCGCATAGGCGCTGTCATACGCTGTGGCGCCGAGGGCTTCGGTCGAGGCGATGTTGACGATGCGCGGCGACTTCGACTTGCGCAGCCACGGCAGGGCGGCGCGGACGATCCACTGGTGCGCGCTCAAATTGATGCGCAGCATGCGTTCCCACAGATCGTCATAGCCGTCGCCGTCGATCGCGCTGAAACCGGCGATGCCGGCGTTGTTGACGATGATGTCGAGCCCGCCGAAATGCTTTGCTGCTTCGGCCACCGTCGCATCGACCGCAGCGTGGTCGCCGATGTCGACCGCCCAGCCGCGTGCCGTGCCGCCGGCGGCCGCGATATCGGCGAGCACCGCATCAAGCCCCGCCGCATCGCGGTCGATGACCGCGACATGCGCGCCTTCGGCGGCGAACAGCCGTGCGGTCGCGGCGCCCATGCCGCTGGCGCCGCCGGTGATGAACGCGATCGAACCGCGTACCGATCGCGAATTGATGAAAGTCATCGGCAATTCCCTCCCAAGTCTGTCTGCGTTGAATCGTCAGTACGCTGACAAAGGGGACCGAAAACCGCCGCCCGTCAATCGGCGCATGCCGACAAAGTGGTCGCGCCGCCACGCGAGAGTCGGTGGACTCTGTCAGCGAAAATAGAACATAATAGGAACATTGATACCGATTCGGGCATCTGCCACCATGTTTCAACACGCACCATCTGCCGTCGCCAGACTGCCGCTTGCCGCCCGCGCCGAAGCTTTGCCGGCGCTCGGCGCTGGCCAGTTGCACGAAATCCATGCCGCCGCCGATGACTGGGCGGCGGCGCTGGCGTTTGCGTTTGCGGCGATTGATGCCGCCGGGCGGCGACCGGTCATGCTGGTGCATGCCGCGCGCCAGGCGGTGCTCAGCATGCAGCCCTACGGCGAGGGGTTGATCGGGCTGGGGCTCGATCCGGCGCGGCTGGTGCTGGTCGAAGCGCGCGACGGCACCGGCATGCTGCGCGCCGGGTTGGAAGGTGCGCGCTGTCCGGGGCTGGCGGCGGTGGTGCTGGCGAGCTGGCGGCGCTTTCCCGAATATGCGCTGACCGCGAGCCGGCGGCTGGTGCTGGCGGCCGAACGCTCGCGCGTGCCGGTCATCATGCTGCGCGGCGATGCGGAGGTGCGCCCCAGTGCGGCGCACCAGCGCTGGCTGGTGCGCAGTGCACGCGCCAGCCCGCGCGAAGCCAATGCGCCGGGGCTGCCCGCACTCGATGTCGAGCTGCAGCGGCGGCGCGGCGGCGCGTCCGGCGGGCGCTGGCGACTCGAATGGAATGACCAAGATGGATGCTACCGCGAAGCCCCCGACACCACCCCAACCCCGGACGCCGGTATTCATGACACGCCGCTATCTGGCGCTGTGGTTTGTCTATCTGCCGTGCGAACGGGCCTTGCCGGAGCCGCCGCTGCCAGCCGCGCCGCCTGAAACCCCCTTCGCGCTGGTGGTGCGCGCCGGCAATGCCTTGCGGCTGTCGGCGGTTGGCGCACCCGCTGCGCGGGCCGGGCTGGGCGTCGGCATGACGCTCGCCGATGCGCGGGCGCGATGCCCGACCTTGCAGACGCGCCCGCACGACCCCGCCGCCGATGCGGCGCTGCTCGAACGGCTGGCGGCGCACATGCAGCGCTTCACGCCGATGGTGGCGCCCGACCCGCCCGACGGCTTGATCCTCGACATCACCGGCTGCGCGCACCTGTTCGGTGGCGAGGCGGTGCTGGCGGCGCAGGCAGTCGCGGACGCCGGGCTGACAACGCGCCACGCCTTTGCCGCGCATGCGGCCGCCGCCCGCGCGCTGGCGCGGCACGGGCGCGCCGGTGGCGATGTCCGCGACCTGCCGGTGACCGCGCTCGAACTGTCCGCGGACGCGCTATCCGGCCTGCGTCGCGCCGGCCTGGCGACGCTGGGCGATCTGGCACGGCGGCCAATGGCGGGGCTGGCGGCGCGCTTCGGGGCGGACGCAGTGCAGCGCCTGCGCGCGATAATGGGGGAGGTGTCCAACCCCATCGCCGCGCGCCAGGCGCCCGCCGCCATCGGCGCCCGCGCGCGGTTTGCCGAGCCGCTGGCGCACACCGAAGCCGTGCTCGACGTGCTCGAAGACCTGCTGGTTCAAACCGCACGCCAGATGGAGGCGCGGGCCATCGGCGGGCGGCGCTTTGTCGTGACGCTCGAACGCAGCGACGGCGCGCGGCGGCGGCTTGTGGTGGAAACCGGGCTGCCGGTGCGTGATGCCGCCGTGGTGATGCGGCTGCTGCGCGAACGCATCGACAGCCTGTCCGACCCGCTCGACCCCGGCTTCGGTTTTGACAGCCTGACGCTGGCCGTGCCGCGCACCCAGCCGCTTGGCGCACGGCAGATTGCGCTCGACAGTGGCGATGGCGCCAGTGTCGGTGACGACAGCGTCGCGGCGCTGATCGACCGGCTGGCGACGCGGCTCGGTCCGGACAATATTTGCCAGCTGCGCCCGCGCGATACGCATATCCCCGAAAGCGCACAGCAGCTGGTGCCCGCCACCGGCACGGCGGCACCGTGGCCAACCGACGCCGGCCGACCGCTGCGACCGCTGCTGCTGCTCGACCCGCCCGCGGCGGTCACCACCATCACCAGCTTTCCCGACGGGCCGCCGCAACGCTTTCGCTGGCGCGGGCAGGTGCATGTCGTGTGCCATGCCGAAGGCCCCGAACGCATCGCGCCCGAATGGTGGCGGCGGCGCGACGGGCATATCCCGGGCCAGCACGGCCTGACGCGCGACTATTACCGCGTCGAGGATGCCGAGGGGCGCCGCTTCTGGCTGTTTCGCCATGGGCTGTACGAAGAACGCAGCGATCCGCTCTGGTATATCCACGGGCTGTTTGCATGACCGCGCCGGCCTTTGCCGAGCCCGTCGCCGCGACGGCGTTCAGCTTCCTGCGCGGCGCGTCGCAGCCCGCCGAGATGGTGGCGCAGGCGCACGCCCTCGGCATGGCGGGCATCGGCATCGCCGACCGCAACACCGTCGCCGGCGTGGTGCGCGCGCATGTGGCGGCGAAAAAGCTCGGCGGCTTCCGGCTGATCGTCGGCGCGCGGCTGGTGTTCGCCGATGCGACGCCCGACATCATCGCCTATCCGCTCGACCGCGCCGGCTGGAGCCGGCTGACGCGGCTGCTGACGCTGGGCAACCGGCGGACCATCAAAGGCGACTGCGAACTCCAGCTTGGCGACCTGCTCGATCATGCCGCCGGGCTGGCGCTGATCGCCGTCACCGCCGATGCGCCGCTGCTGCACGCGCTGCGCGAAACCGGCAGCCCGGTCTGGCTCGCGGCGCGGATGCTGCGCGCCGGCAGCGATGCGCGGCAACTGGCGCGCGCCATGGCGCTGGGGCAGGCGGCGGGCGTGCCGCTGATCGCCACCAACGACGCGCTCTATGCGACGCCCGAATGTCGCCCGCTGCATGATGTGATGACCTGCATCCGCGAAGGCCGGACGGTCCGCACCGCCGGCCGGCGTCTTGCGGCCAATGCCGAACGCCATCTCAAGCCGCCCGCCGAAATGGCGCGGCTGTTTGCCGCCTGTCCCGAAGCGGTGGCGGCAACCGCCGAGCTGTTCGATGCGGTGCGCTTCCGGCTCGACGCCAACGACCGGCAACCGCTGGCCTTCGACTGGCTGTTCGAGGGTATCGTGCCGCCGTTCACCGAGGAGCGCACGCAGCTGATCCACCGCACGCGCACAGGGCACTGGCCTGCTGCCCTAGACAAGCAGCAGCGGTACCGTCTGCAGCGGTTCTACGACTCGTTTGGTTGGCGTGCCGTGAGGCGGCGCCGCAACCGTTTCGCGCCCAGGGTGCTGTCTGCTGCTGACGTACAGGCGGCTGTGGACGCCGACGAGGCCTACGAGGCTGGCGCCGCTGGCGCTGGGCTGGGTGCCGAGGGTGACGTTGGGGGCCGCACCGCTGCCACTCACACGCGTGAAGGGCGTCGCGCTGCTGCCGCCTGTGAAGGGCGCCGCCGCGCTGCCGCTCACGCAGCGGCTGCTGCCCGAG
>CALDHQ010000257.1 GCA_937894055.1 uncultured Polymorphobacter sp. | reverse complement strand
CTGCTACAAGTCGGGGCGCTTCGACGCGACTTTGCTCGCGGTGCTGGCGAATTATGACGCGGTCATCGATGTCATCCTGCCGACGCTCGGGCCGGAACGGCGGGCGACCTATTCGCCGTTCCTGCCGATCGATCCCATTAGCGGCGACGTGCTGCAGGTGCCGATCGTCGCGCGCGACGTGGCGGCGGGCACCGTCAGCTATGTCCGTCCCGGCACCAACGAGACCGTCACGGTTCCGGTCACCGGCGGCCATTGCAAGCTGCAGTGGAAGGTCGACTGGGCGATGCGCTGGGTGGCGCTCGATGTCGATTACGAAATGGCCGGCAAGGATTTGATCGACTCGGTGATGCTGTCGGGCAAGATCACCCGCGTGCTGGGCGCGCGGCCGCCCGAAGGCTTCAACTACGAGCTGTTCCTCGACGCCGAAGGCACCAAGATTTCGAAGTCGAAGGGCAACGGGCTGACCATCGACGAGTGGCTGACCTATGCCGCGCCCGAAAGCCTGTCGCTGTACATGTACCAGAGCCCGCGCAAGGCCAAGCGGCTGCACTTCGACGTCATCCCCAAGGCGGTCGAGGAATATTACAGCTTCATCAAGGCGTTCCCCGACCAGCCGCTCGAACAGCAGCTCGGCAATCCGGTGTTCCACATCCACGGCGGCAAGCCGCCGAAGTTCGAGCTGCCGCTGAGCTTCGGGCTGCTGCTCAATCTGGTGACCGTCGCCGGCACCAGCGATCCGGCGGTGCTGTGGGGCTTTGTCAGCCGCAACTTCCCCGGCACCAGCGCTGCGACGCATCCCGAAATCGACCGGCTGGTGGGCTACGCCATCGCTTACGCACGTGACTTCGTCGTGCCCACACTCGCCCGTCGCGCGCCGACCGCGCAGGAACGCGCCGCGCTCGAGGATCTGGCGACGCGGCTTGCGGCAATTGGCGCGGGTGCGGACGCCGAAGCCTATCAGTATGAAGTTTATGAGACCGGCAAGGCGCATGGCTTCGAAAACCTGCGTGACTGGTTCAAGGCGCTGTATGAAATCCTCATCGGCACCAGCAACGGCCCGCGCATGGGCTCGTTCATCGCGCTCTACGGGCTCGATGAAACGCTGGCGCTGATCAACGAAAGCCTGTCATGAAATCCGTCCTGATCGCTGCCGCACTGCTGCTCGCCACGCCGGCGTTCGCCGCGCCAAGCGCTGCCAGCCTGTTTGCGGCGGGCAAATACCCCGAAGCGGTCGCCGCCGGCACCACCGAAGCCACCGCCGCCTCGCTGGTCATCGCCGGCCGTGCGCAGCTGCAGATTGCCGCCTATCAGACCAGCGACAAGGCGAAGGCGCGGGCGTTGATCGCGGCCGCCAACAACAATTTCGATGCCGCGCTCGCCAAGTCACCGGGCAATGTCGACGCGACGCTGCAGAAGATCATCGCACAGGGCTATGTCGCCAAGCTCGACCAGTCGCCCGGCGGCGCCAAGGCGATGAAGAAGGCGCTCGACGCCTTCCTCGCTGCCCACCCTGACAACGCCGTCGCCTGGGCGGTGCTCGGCGGCTGGAACGGTGGCGCCGTCGCTTCGGCCGGCAAGTTCGTCGCCAGCACCGTGCTGGGCGCTAACCTCGGCAACATGACCAAGGCGTTCGACCGCGCTATGACGCTGGCCCCCACCGACCCCGCACACCCGAGCTTTTATGCGCTGACCCTGCTCGACATCGACGATGACAATGCGCCCAAGGCCAAGGCGTTGCTGACGCGCGCAGTCGCGATGCCCGCCACCGACGGCTACAGCATCGCGCTCAAGAACGCTGGTGGCGCGGTGCTCAAGTTGCTTAATGCCGGTGACAACAAGGGCGCACAGGCGGCAGCACGCCGCGTGTTGCCGTTCGGGATGCTGGCGAAGAGTTAAGGGCCTCCGGCGGGCAGGGGCTTGCCCCTGCACCCGGACATTCGACCGTGCCTAAGCAACCTGCGCCAGTTTCCGCAGGCCTGGCCCAATAATTGGGTGCAGGGGCAAGCCCCTGCCCGCCGGAGGCCCTTTTCGCCTTCAGATCGCGTCGAAAATCGCCACCTGAAACGTCCCGGCGCCGCGGCGCAGCGGCTTGATGTCCTGCTGGTACTTTGCCGAGAACCAGAATGCCTCGGCGGCGGCGCGTGACGGGAAGCGCGCCAGCACGGCGTTGATGCCGGCGGGCCAGCCTTCGACGGCGTTCGACGGCACGCCGGCAAACTGCGTGACGCCGCCGTGCGCGGCATAGAGCCCCGATTCCTCGAGCGCCTGGCGGTAGGCGGCGACCTTTTCGCGGTCGGTGATGCGCGCGGTCATCAGCAGAAAGGCCGGGCGCGGGGCGTCGCCGGTGGTGGGTTCGGTCATGTGCGTGTCCTGTCCAAAATGCGGGCGGTGGTCGCCGCGTTGCGTGCCTGTTAGCACAGTGCGCGCGGAAAATACGCTTGTCACCGCACCGGCGGCGCTGGTGCACGCAATCCGCCTTGCGGTGCAGCGCGGTGCGGGGCATGGGTTCGCTTCGGCTCGAAGGGCAGTTTGAAACATGCAACGTCGCAACATTCGCACAGCAGCACTGGTTTCGACGGCGCTGGTCGCCGTATTCGCGACGCGCGCGGCAGCGCAGGACGCGCCAGCTGCCGCCCCGGCGACGCCTGCGGCCGCGCTGGCACTCGATGCCAGCGAGATCGGGCTGCTCAATACGCTGGTCACCGCCGAGGGCCGGCGCGCGCCGCAGCAATCGACGGCAGTGGCGCTGACGGCGCTGACCAGCGAACAGCTCGATGCGCGCGGCATCATCACGACGCCGCAACTGGCGCGCATCGTCCCCAATCTGATCGCCACGCCGACGCCGGGCCTGGGTCTGACCAACGACTACACGCTGCGCGGCCTTGGTGGCGGTGCGAGCGCCGGCAGCGATGCGGCGGTCGGCACGTTCATCGACAATGTCCATGTCCCGACGCCGGCGGCCGACAGCCTTCGTGGCTTCGACCTCGACCGCGTCGAGGTGCTGCGCGGGCCACAGGGCACGCTTTACGGCCATGGCACCACCGCCGGTGCTGTCGCGGTGACGCTCGCTGAACCCGACACGCGCTTTGGCGGTTATGCCGAGCTCGACTACGGCAAATACAACAGCTGGTTCGGGCGTGCCTCGCTCGACGTGCCGCTGGGTGACGGCTTCGCCGTCAAGCTGTCGGGCTTTTACGGCAACGAAGACGGCTATGTGACCAATCCGCTGACCGGCGAGGATTTGAACGGGGTGGAAACCTCGGGCATTCGCGGGGCATTGCGTGTCGCGCTGGGCGAGCATTTCCGCTGGAACGTGGCGGCCGCCTATACGCAGGCGCAGGGCGAGAACGTCGTCAATTTTGCGTGCGATCCGGCCAGTCCGCTGTCTTGCAACGACCGCTATAGCACTACCGGGCTGCTCGCGACGGCGCCCAACGGGATTTACACGCCGTATGCCCCCGCAGTGGTCAGTGGCGCTAAAGCCAATTTCCCGCTCGGCAACAGCGTCGATACACTGCTCGTCACCTCGAACCTGCAGTGGGTGGGTGAAAACGTGACGCTCAGTCTGATTACCGGCGTGGTCAACACGGATCAGGATTATGCGATCGACTTCGCGGATGGTCGGGCGCTGCCGAGCCTGTTGGTGCCGGTGCCGGTGGTGCACGGCTATCCGTCGGGCGGCTACAGCGTCACCAGCCAGGGGCAGTTCGACAGCTTCTCGCAGGACGTGCGGCTGGCGGGCAAGCTGTGGGACGGGCGCATCGACTATGTCGTCGGCGCCTATTTCTTCAGCGAAAACAACAACGTCGATTCCGCCGACGTGTTCAACATCGGCGGCAATGGCATTGGCACGCCTGTCGTGCTCGCCGACCGCCGGCTGACCAGCCACACCAATTCGAGCGCCAGCTACGGCCAGATCGACTTCAACGCGACCAAGCAACTGACGCTGACCGCCGGCCTGCGCTACGCCAGCGAGACGCGCAGCTTCAGCCTGACCGACAACCGCGCCGGTTGCCAAGCCAGCGCGACGGGCTGCCTGAACAGCGCCAACCTGCTGATCAACGGCACCCTCGTTCCGGCCGAGGCGACGCATGACGCTTGGATGCCGCGCTTCGTGGCGCGCTGGCAGCAGAATGACGCGCTGATGGTCTACGCCAGTGCCAGCAACGGCACCGGCGCCGGCGGCTGGAATACGGCAGCGACAGCACCTTCAGGTGTGTTGCCTTATGACCCGTCGAACGTCTGGAGCTACGAGCTCGGTGTGAAGTCGCAGTGGCTGGATGACCGGCTGCGCGTCAACCTGACCGGCTTCTACATCAACGCCAACGACGTGCAGGTCACGTCGGCGGGCGTCGGTGCGGCTGGCGCGCTCGATGTCACCACCGCCAACGTGCCCGATTTCACCAACAAGGGGCTCGAACTCGAAGTCATCGGGCGGCCGATTGCCAACCTCGTGGTCACCACCAGCGTCGGGTATCAAAACGCCAGCTACGGGCTCGGCGGTAGCACCGCCGACTTCAACGAATTCGGCGCCAAGTCGCTGGCGCGCCAGCAGCGCGATTGCCAGGTGCAGCTGGCGGCGGGGCTGATCCCGCTCGGCAGTGGCGCCTCGAACGCTGCCGATTGCGCCCGTGGCGTCATCGACGCCGATGGCAACCTTGCCGCGCCCGCGAACACTCCCGACTGGACGGTGGCGATCGGCGGCACGTATAATTTTGCGATCCCGACCGCCGGCATCGTGCTCAGTCCGACGGTCAATCTGGCTTACCGGTCGGGCATTCAAACCGGCGCCGCCAATGCCACGCTGGAACCAGCGCTTCACCGGGTTGTGCGACAGGGCCTTCGACATTGCGCCACCGGCGAGCGCGTAAACCTCCTCGCCTTTGGCGATCATGGCCTTGGCCTGGGCGGTGACATACTCGCCGAAGCGCTGTTGCTGCGCATCGCGTTCGATCTCACCGAGCCGGTCGTTGGCGGCACGGTGCTCGCCCTTTCGCGCTTGCGAAAGGGCCGGGTTTGCGCAAAAGCCGCGCCATGTTTGATCCACAACTCATCGCCGCCGCCCGTGTGTCCAAAGCCTGGCCGATCCAGGAGGCGATGAAGCTGGTCAAACGCTACCGCGGGGCCAAGCCCGATGGCGCGCCTGCGCTGCCTGGGTCGGCGGTGCCCCAGTCTGCCGCGCCCCAGTCTGCCCAAGCCGAGTCTGCTCAAGCCGAGCCTGCCCAGCCCGAACCTGCCGCG
>CALDHQ010000256.1 GCA_937894055.1 uncultured Polymorphobacter sp. | reverse complement strand
TGCACCAAAGCGGCTTTTTCCTCGGCCGAAATGGGCGCGGGCGCTGCATGCTGGCGGGAGGCCGCGAGCAACTTCTCGCGGGCCAGCAGCAGGGCTTCGAGCTCGTAGAGCTCGCGTTCGCGCTCGGCCAGGCGCTTTTCCGTTTCGCCAATCATGCGCTCCCGCTCGGCGAGCTTGAGCTCCAAATTGCGCAGCGAGCGCTCGAGATCGGCGATCTGCGAGTCAGCGAGCCGCATCGGCGTGCCGAACGACCGCTTCTTCCACGAAGACCCGGTGCGGCTGATCGAGATGTTCGCGCTCGCCGACAGCGAAAATCTCGACATCCACCCGCTGGCGATGCGCCAGGCCGGTCGCGACGCCAATCTGGTCAACGAAAAGGTGCGGCAGGACCCTCGGGCCAATGCGCTGTTCCTGTCGGTGCTGACCAGCAAGAACCGCCCCGAAACGGTGCTGCGCTGGATGAGCGAGGCTGGCGTGTTCGGGCGCTTCATTCCCGATTTCGGCCGCGTCGTGGCGCAGATGCAGTACGACATGTACCATCACTACACCGTCGACGAGCACACCATCCGCGCCATCGGGCTGGTGGCGCTGATCGAAGCGGGCAAGCTCAAGGCCGATCACCCGCTATCGACGGCGATTATCCGCCAGCTGGTGTCGCGGCGCGTGCTCTATGTTGCAGTGCTGCTCCACGACATCGCCAAGGGCCGCGGCGGCGACCACAGCGAAATCGGCGCCGATATCGCGCTCAAGCTGTGCCCGCGGCTCGGGCTGACACCCGCCGAAACCGAAACCGTCGCCTGGCTGGTGCGCTACCATCTGCTGATGTCGTCGACAGCGTTCAAGCGCGACCTGTCGGACTTCAAGACCATCCTCGATTTCGTCGAGGTTGTCGCGTCGCCCGAACGGCTGCGGCTGTTGCTGGTGCTGACCGTCGTCGATATCCGCGCTGTCGGGCCGGGCATCTGGAACGCCTGGAAAGGCCAGTTGCTCGGTGACCTGTACGAAGGCGCCGAGGAAGTGCTGCGGCTCGGGCACAAGCAGACCGGCCGCAATGAACGCATCGCCGCCAAGCAGGCGGCACTCGCCACCGAACTGCGCTGGCCGCAGACCAAGTTCGCCGCCTACGCCAAGCGCCATGCCGACCCCTATTGGGTTGCCGAACCCGCCGATGCCCTGTTGCGCAACGCGCAGCTGGTCGAGGCCGCCGATACCAGCAAGCAGCCGCTGTCGATTGCCACGCATGTCGATGAAGCTTCGGGGACAACGCTGGTCAGCGTCTATGCCGCCGATCATCCGGGGTTGTTCTACCGCATCGCCGGCGCGATCTCGCTCGGCGGCGCCAACATTCTCGACGCGCGCATCCACACGACGCGCGACGGCATGGCGCTCGACAATTTCGTCGTCGCCGACCCGCTCGACCGGCCGTTCAACGAGCCGACACAGCTGGCGCGCTTGAAGCGCACGATCGAGGATGTGCTGACCGGCAAGGTGCGGCTCGCCGACAAGCTCGCGGCACGACCGCTGGCACGCCGCCGTGCCGATGTGTTCAAGGTCGAACCCAATGTGCTGATGGATAACCGCGCCTCGAACCGCTACACCGTCGTCGAAGTCAGCGCGCTCGACCGGCCGGCGCTGCTCTATTCGCTGACCAATACCTTCTTCAACGCGCGCGTGACGATCCATTCGGCGCACATCGCGACCTACGGCGAACGCGCCACCGACACCTTCTACATCACCGACCTGACCGGCGAGAAAATCGACAACGGCCCGCGCCTCAAGGCGCTCGAAAAGCGCTTGCTCGACGTCGCGAGCGGCGCCGTCGAACGCGCCGAAACCGTTCAGGCGGCGCAATAGCCGCACCTCAAGCGTTGACGCGGGTTAGCGGCTTGCGCTTATAGCGGCGCAGCAGGAGACGCATGATGACCGACAAGACGCACGCCGACTGGGCCGCCGCCGCCGCCAAGGAAGTCAAAGGCGCCGACCTGACGTGGCATACGCCCGAAGGCATCGACATCAAGCCGCTCTACACCGCCGATGACGTGGCGGGCACCGATCCCGGGCTGCCCGGGTTCGCGCCGTTCACGCGCGGCGTCAAGGCGACGATGTACGCCGGCCGGCCGTGGACGATCCGGCAGTATGCGGGCTTCTCGACCGCCGAGGATTCGAACGCCTTCTACCGCCGCAACTTGGCCGCCGGGCAAAAGGGCCTGTCGGTGGCGTTCGATCTGGCGACGCACCGCGGCTATGACAGCGACCATCCGCGCGTCGTCGGCGATGTCGGCAAGGCCGGCGTGGCGATCGACAGCGTCGAGGATATGAAGATCCTGTTCGACGGCATCCCGCTCGACCAGATGTCGGTTTCGATGACGATGAACGGCGCGGTCATCCCGATCCTGGCGTTTTTCATCGTCGCGGGCGAGGAGCAGGGCGTCGACCGGAAGCTGCTCGACGGCACCATCCAGAACGACATCCTCAAGGAGTTCATGGTCCGCAACACCTACATCTACCCGCCCGAGCCGAGCATGCGGATCATCTCGGACATTTTCGGCTACACCAGCCGCGAGATGCCCAAGTTCAACAGCATCTCGATTTCGGGCTACCATATGCAGGAAGCTGGCGCGACGCAGGTCCAGGAACTGGCGTTCACCATCGCCGACGGCCAGGAATATGTGAAATACGGTGTCGCCTCGGGCCTCGACATCGACAAGTTCGCCGGGCGGCTGAGCTTCTTTTTCGCCATCGGCATGAACTTCTTCATGGAAATCGCCAAGCTGCGTGCCGCGCGCGTGCTGTGGCACCGCGTCATGACCAACCTCGGCGCCAAGGACGAACGTTCGAAGATGCTGCGCACCCACTGCCAGACGTCGGGCGTGTCGCTGACCGAGCAGGACCCCTACAACAACGTCATCCGCACGACGATCGAGGCGATGGCGGCCATGCTCGGCGGCACCCAGTCGCTGCACACCAACGCGCTCGACGAAGCCATTGCGCTGCCCACCGACAACTCCGCCCGCATCGCGCGCAACACGCAGATCGTCATCCAGGAAGAGACGGGGATGACCAAGGTCGTCGACCCGCTCGGCGGCAGCTACTACATCGAAGCGCTGACCAATGAACTTGTGGAAAAGGCGTGGGAAATCATCGCGCGCGTCGAAGCCGACGGCGGCATGGCGAAGGCCGTCGCCAACGGCTGGCCCAAGGCGATGATCGAGGAAGCCGCCGCCGGCCGCCAGGCCCGCGTCGACCGCGGTGACGATGTCATCGTCGGCGTCAACAAGTACCGGCTGGCGAGCGAAGACCGGCTCGAAACGCTCGAAGTCGATAACGCCAAGGTCCGCGAAGGCCAGGTCACGCGCCTCGCCAAGCTGCGTGCGACGCGCGACGACGCTGCCTGCCAGGCGGCACTCGCGGCGCTGACCGAAGGTGCGCGCGGCACTGGCAACCTGCTCGCGCTGGCCGTCGATGCGGCGCGCGCCCGCGCCACGCTCGGCGAAATCTCGGCGGCGATGGAAGAAGTGTTCGGCCGCTACGGCACCACCCCGACGCCGGTGAAGGGCGTCTATGCGGCCCCGTACGACGGCGACGCGCGCTGGACGCAGGTTGTCGCCGGCGTCGAAGCCGTCACCCGCCGCCTCGGCCACGCCCCGAAGATCCTCGTCGCCAAAATGGGCCAGGACGGCCACGACCGCGGCGCCAATGTCATCGCCTCGGCGTTCGCCGACCTTGGTTTCGACGTCGTCCCCGGCCCGCTGTTCCAGACCCCCGACGAAACCGTCGTGCTGGCGCTCGAAGCCAATGTCGATGTCGTCGGCGCCTCGTCGCTCGCCGCCGGCCACAAGACGCTGATCCCCGAACTCATCCGCGGCCTCAAAGCCGCCGGCCGCCCCGACATCAAGGTCATCGCCGGCGGCGTCATCCCGCCGCAGGACTATGACTTCCTGCGCGATGCCGGCGTGCAAGGCATCTACGGCCCGGGCTCGAACGTCGTCGAATGTGCGGCCGACGTGCTGCGCCTGCTCGGCCACAACATGCCACCGAAGGGCGAAGACCTGGCGGCCTGAGCGCGTCTGGCGCCATGACCGGTTTCGACGTCGCCGCAATCGCGCCGCTCAAAAACGGTCATGGCGCGGCCAAGCTCGGGCTGCGGCCGCTCGAGCCGGCGCTGTGGCGTGATACCGGGCCGGAACTTGCGGCGCGGGCGTCGGACAAGGCCGCGGTGTTTGCTGCGCACCCCGAGGCGCTGCACGAAATCCCCGCCCATGCGGCGGCTGCCGAACTGGCGGCGCTGATAGGGGCGCCGGGGCCGACGCTGCGCGACGCGGCATGCGCGATGTTCGAAGATGTCTGCATACTGGAACGCCGGGCGGACGGGCCGCACATCTTCACCGCCGGTGCGCTGGCGTATCCGACTGACTGGCATTTGCATGAGAAGATCGGCCAGCCGCTGGAGACAAGTACTGCCAGGCCAATTGCGATAAATACTGGGCTCAGAAGCACCATCAAGCTGATAGAGAAGACCAGGTCAAAGGTGCGCTTAACAATTCTCCACGGCAACGAAATTTCCGACTTTTCAAAGGTCAGAAATGGAATGCCTTCTTGAGGAGAAGGAATCAACCAGTAGCCTAGATTTCCTGAATCTAGCGGAATCCAGTTCACGTGGATATCTAAATCTTCACAGTAATGAATAAATTTTGAGAAGTTAGGGTCTGATTCCATTCCAGGCAGGAGCAGAACTTCAGTAATCTTCTTGTAACGCAACAACTTATCGAATTCCTCAATCCAAGCGCTATTAATTTCTGGACAGACCAAGCGTGATGCAATTGTGAAACCCAATGTGCGATGTTTAATCAGCCAATCACTATGCTCCTCGAGATCAGTTTTTTGGCGGCCCACAATCATCATGTTCGAACCAACTCGCTTGCGCAAGATGAGTGGGCGAAGGACAAGCCCATAGATGGTGATACGAACGATGAAGAGATAGACCAATCCACTACCCAGCATGACCAGAAAGACTGAACGCGAGAAAGAAGCCTTGAGGATGAATGAGAGGAATCCAAGAACGAAGAAGTAGGTGAATGAACGCTTAATAATCATGCGCAAGTTGAAGACCACCAAGGTGGCATGGTTAAAGCGATATGTTCCAGTAGCTATCAGAGTGAGGATCCAAGCTCCTACAAGGACAGAGAGAATCCCTTTATATTCAAATTGCGCGATTGCAGGTTTGCCATCG
>CALDHQ010000255.1 GCA_937894055.1 uncultured Polymorphobacter sp. | reverse complement strand
AGTTCCTCGGTCAGATCGACGTTCGACTTCTCCAGGCTGCCCGACAGGATGCCGCCCATGCCGTTCTTGCCGGCCTCGCCGGTGATCGCCAGACCTGCCTGCGGCGTGCTGACATAGGTTGCCGAGCCGACCTGCTTGAGGCCCTGCGGGTTGGCGAACATCGCGATCGCGACCTTGCCGAGTGTCTGCACCTCGCCGTTGGTGAAGCTGGTGCGGACGGTGCCGTCGCCGTCGATGGCGACGCTTTCCAGCCGTCCGGTGGTGTAGCCGTCCTGCGTGGTGGTGACGAGGCTGAACGGCCCGGCCTGCTGCGTCGTCGCGATGCCGTGATCGACCGACAGCGTCATGACATTGCCGCCGGTCGACGGCGTCAGCGGATCATAGGTCTGCGCGGTCAGTGGCGCGACCAGCGCGCCGGTTGAATCGAAGCTCATGTCGACACCCTGCAGCCCGCCGATGGTGAGTTCGGTGGCGCCGACGACGACATGCGCGGTCCAGTGGTGGACGGGGTCGACCAGTGTCGGCAGCGCCGTTTTCGCATAATACACCGTGGCGGCCATCGGGTTGCCGAGGCTGTCGTAGATCGTCGTCGAGGTGGCATTGGTGTAGGTCGTCTTGTCGGCCGGATCGAACGGCGCGCTGATGACGGTGGCGGTGGCGGGCAGGTTGACCGTCATCGCGATGTTGGCGGTCGCACTCGGCAGCCCCGAACTCAGCGGCAGTTGCAGGCTGGTAGTCGACCCCAGTGCGTTGGTCAGGATGCTGCCGTCGGCGGTGGTCGGGAACAGCTGCAGCCGGCGCCCGTCACCATCGACGACATAGCGGTCGGCCGTCACGCTGAACGCGCCGTTGCGGGTGAACGCCACCTGGTTGCTGCCGGCACCACCTTTGACCGCGAAAAAGCCCTGGCCGCTGATCGCGAGGTCGAGCGCATTGTCCGACGTGGCAATCGCGCCTTGCTGGAACTGCTGCGCGATCTGGCGTACCGCCGTGCCTGACCCGAGGATGCGGTTGGGGTCCTGCAGCGGCGAGGCGGTGATGATGTCGCCGAACGCAACGCGCGACTTTTTGAAACCGTTGGTCGAGGCGTTGGCGATGTTGTTGGCGACCGTCGCGAGTTCGGTCTGCGCGCCGGCGAGGCCGGTGAGGGCGGTGTAGAACGACATGGGTCAGGCTCCCTTGGTTGCAGGTGCGAGCGCGTCGAGCCGCGCGAGGATGGCGTCGAGGCGGGCGTTGGTCTGGCTGATCGCGCCGTTGGTCTGCGAAATGCCGGTGACCGCCGAGAACTGCGCGAGCTGCGACACATACTCGGCGTTGTCGACCGGCTTGGTCGGGTCCTGGTTCTTCAGCTGCGCGGTCATCAGCGCGAGGAAATCGGACTGGTCGAGCGTGGTCTTCGACTTCGGCGCGGGCGCCGTGTCGCTGGTGGTGCGCAGGCCGAGCGCGGATATGGGGTCGGACATGGCGGACACTCCTATTTGCCGAGCCGCAGCGTATCGAGCAGCAGCGACTTGGCGGTTTGCAGGACTTCGACGTTGTTGGCGTATTGACGCTGCGTCTCGACCATCTCGACCAGCTCCTGATTGGCATCGACGGCAGCGATGAAGACATCGCCGTTGGCGTCGGCCAGCGGATGCGACGGATCGTGGCGCGTTTCGGGGGCGACATGGCCCGACACGATGCGTTCGACATCCACCGTGGCGCGGGCGCTGTTGGCGCCGTCGTAGGCGGTGACGAACAGCGGCTTCTTTGCCTGATAGGCGCCTGCCGCGCTGCCGGCGACGCTGCCGGCGTTCGCCAGGTTCGATGCGGTTGTGTTGAGCCGCGTCAGCTGCGCCGCCATGGCGCGGCCGGCGATATCGAAGATGGAGAGTGGGCTGCTCATTCGCCGCCCCGGATCGCCGACATCAGCGTCTGGATGCGGCCGTTGAGGAACGACAGCGTCGTGCGGTAATCGACGGCGTTTTCGGCGAACTGCGTCTGTTCGGTGCCGAGTTCGACGGTGTTGCCATCGAGCGAGGTTTGCGCCGGAATCCGGTATTTGGTGGCGGCACCTACCGAGGCGCCATCCATCGCGGCGCGGAAATCGAGATCGCGCGCCTTGTAGCCCGGCGTCGCCGCATTGGCGATGTTCGACGCGATCATCTGCAGCCGTGTGGCCCGCAGGGTCAGGGCCTGGGCATGGATGCCGAGCTGGCGGTCGATGAGGTCCATCGTTGCGTTCCCCGTGCTGGGTTGTCGTCGAGGGATGCCAAGCAAGCGCCGTGCCAAGTCGGTTGGTGCAGGGGGAGGGGGCGGTGTCGTGAGGGTGAACGGCAAAGGCTTGCCGGTTGCCGGCACCACATTGCCGCTCGCTGCGACTGCGCGGCATTCCATCACTCGCGCTGCCGCTTGGCCCGAAGCTTGCAGGGCACCGCGCAACCAAGGAGTCCGCTCATGCCCGTTGCCCTGCTGGCGCTAATCATTGCCACTGCACCGCTGCCACACGACCTAGACCGACTGCGCGCCGACATCGCGATTTATAGCGGCGGCGTGCCTTTACTCGACCCGCGGCTGGCGCTGGCGGCGTGCGCGGTGCCGCAGCTCGCCTGGGTCGATGCCAGTCATAGCGCCGTCAGCGCGACGTGCGCGGTGCCGGCGTGGCGGGTGTTCGTCGCGGTGCAGGGGGCGACCATGCCGCCGGCACCGCGCAGCGCTGCCGCCGTCAGCGCGCGGCCGCTGCTGCTGGTGCGGCGCGGCGATGCGGTAACCGTCAACGCCGGCGGGCAGGGGTTCAGCGTCGCGGTCGCCGGCGTTGCCGAAAACGACGGCACGGCGGGCGCGCGCATCCGCGTCCGCAACCGCAGCAGCGGCGGCAGCGTGCTGGCGCTGGTTGGCGCCGATGGCAGCCTGCGCGTCCAGGCGCAAAGCCCGGCGCCTTAAAGCCCGCGCGCAGCCGTCGTTATTCCCGGTAGCGGCCCGCAACTGTGCGGGAGTTTCCGCGATGGAGGACGAAATGATGGATCGCATCGGCAGCCGGCCCCCGCTGCCACCCGCCCGGGAAATGCAAGCTGGCCGCGTGATCGAAGGCGCGCGCAGCAATGCCCCCGTCGGTTCGGTAGGCGCCGCGCCCAAGGTGGCACCGCGCACGCTGCCGCCGACGCTGGTCACGGAAGCGCGCGACATGGCGCGATTGCCGCCGGTCGATACGGCGCGTGTCGCGACGCTCAAGGCGGCGATCAACAGCGGCAACTAACCGATCAGGCCCGACGCCATCGCCACCAAGATGGTCGAACTCGATGTGCCCTTGCAGTCTAGCGGGGCAAAATCCGGTGCGGTGAAGTCATGAGCGCCACGCTGCTGGAGAGCCCCGCCTACAGCGATGCCGCGGCGGCACCGTTCAACACGCTGCTCGATGCGATGCGCGCCGAACTCGCCGCGCTCGACACCGGCGATGCCGAAGCCATCGAACTGGCGACGCGCGCCAAGCTGTCGGCGTTGATCGTGGCACGTGATGCCGGCCCGGCACCGCGCGCGCGACTGGCCGAAGCACGCGACCTCAATGCGCTCGCGTCGGCACGCGTCAACATGCTGATGGCAAGTGTCGGCCGCCGGCTTGAAACGCTCGCCGCCGCGAGTGGTCGCGCGCCAACGCTGGTTTATGGCCGCGGCGGGCAGGGTTTGCAGCACGGCTGAGCCGTATCAACAGTTTCCGAAGTTCGCCGCCCATCCTCCCCTGATGGGCGGCGTTCTGCGTTTTGAACGCTCGACGCGTAAAGACTGACCAGATTGGCCGCCAAACCAAGCGGCCGCGGACTTGGCACGACGCTTGCAAAGCTTTTCCCGAAAGGGGCTTGCACGCATGTCCAGCACCGTACTCGGGAACGTCATCGGGGTCGCCGGCACTGCCGCAAGGACCGCCGTTGAAGCCGCTGTCCAGATTGCAGCCAGTCGCACCGGTATCGATTTTGGGTATCTGATCGCGCAGGCACGGCTCGAAAGCGGGCTCAATCCCAAGGCGCAATCGCGCAGTAGTAGCGCCGCCGGCCTATACCAGTTCACTAACGCCACCTGGCTCGAAACCGTCCGCAAGCATGGCGCCGAGCATGGCCTTGGCTGGGCCGCAAACGCGCTCAAGGACGGCGCTGCAGCACTGGGCCACGAAACCCGCACCGCTATCCTCGCGCTGCGCAACGACGCGCAGGCCTCGGCGCTGATGGCGGCGGAATATGCCGCCGACAACCGCGATGCGCTCGAAAGCCGGCTCGGCCATGCGGTCGGCAAGCTTGGGAAAAAACTCACGCATCCTCTAACAAACATGCCGGGTCCGCTGGACCACCGGGTGAGGTTCTATCTGTCCGCGCTTGAGGAAATCGGCATCGCCACCGGTGATGACAACTCGCCCGATGGGTCGCTCACCGTGGCCGTCACCACCACCAGCATCACGCAGGCCAACTTCGGCATCGAGCAACCCCCGACCGCCGATTCCGTGAGCGCCCCCGCACGCCCCAACCTCGGCGGCAGCTATCAATATCCCGTGCCTGCCCTCGCCGGCAGCGATCCTGAAGACCCATCGGTCACCACTTTCGTCATCAAGACTCTGCCCACCAACGGCACCCTTTATTACGATGGAACCCCCGTGATTG
>CALDHQ010000254.1 GCA_937894055.1 uncultured Polymorphobacter sp. | reverse complement strand
GCTGCAGTGGTTCCCTCTGCGCGGGCTGACTTCGAGCAACTGGGACGAACTGTCCTGGGGCGCGCGCATCGTGGACTACCTCTGGCACATCACCTTACCGATCACCGCCATGGTACTGGGCAGCTTTGCCGTGACCGCCATGCTGACCAAGAACGCCTTCCTGGAAGAGATCCGCAAGCAGTATGTGGTGACCGCGCGCGCCAAAGGTCTGGCCGAGCGCCAGGTGCTTTACAAACACGTTTTTCGGAATGCGCTGATTCCCATCGTCACCGGATTTCCGGCGGCAAGGAGCCGGATTATTCAACCCGTAACCTCTCTGAAATTCTGGAAAAACTCGCCAAGGTCGTTCGCGACCGGTACAAGACCCGCGGAACGATCAAAACGTTGACTGCCGAAGGTCGAATGCAGGCGGGGGTCCTGATGGCACTGCCGATTTTCGTCCTACAAAAGGACGGTGGCGTTCGGCAGCTCGTCGCGGCCGACCAGGCCTTGCGCGTACTGCTCGCGCACCTGGCCTTTCGCGTTGTTGCTGAGCCCGGTGCTCATCGGCCCGGCCGGCACGAACACGCACGGCAGGTGGCCGAAATGCAGCGCGCCAATCAGCAGCCCCGGCACGATCTTGTCGCAGATGCCGAGCAGCGCCGCGCCTTCGAACATGCCGTGGGAGAGCGCCACCGCTGTCGACAGCGCGATGGTGTCGCGACTGAACAGCGACAGCTCCATGCCGCGCTGCCCCTGGGTAACGCCGTCGCACATCGCCGGTACGCCGCCCGCAACCTGCGCGGTGGCGCCGACCTCGCGCGCGAACAGCTTCATCTGCTCGGGGTAGCGCCCATAGGGTTGGTGCGCCGACAGCATATCGTTGAACGCGGTGACGATGCCGATGTTCATCGCCTTGCCGCCGCGAATGGCGGCCTTGTCGTCACCGCTCGCGGCAAAGCCGTGCGCGAGGTTGCCGCAGCTCAGATTGGGCCGATCGACGCCGCTGTCGCGTTCGCGTGCAATCATCTCCAGATATTGCGCGCGCCCCGCCGCCGAGCGCTTGATGACGCGTTCGGTGACGGCGGCAACGCGCGTGTCGAGCTTAGTCATGCCAGCTTACTCCATCGCGTTCGGCCAGCCCAATCGCCGCCGATGGCCCCCAGCTGCCCGCCGCATAGGGCTTGGGCGCAATGCCGTTGGCAAGCAGCGCAGCACGGATGCCGTCGATCCAGCGCCACTGCGCCTCGACCTCGTCACGCCGCACGAACAAGGTCGAACGGCCCTCGATCAGGTCGAGCAGCAGCCGTTCATGGGCGATGCGCCGTCGCGTATCGGCAAAGGCGTTGTCCATGCCGATATCGAGCGGCACTTCGCGCAGCCGGATGCCATCGCGGTCGAGCCCAGGTGTCTTGGTCATCAGCATCAGCCGGATATTCTCGTTCGGCTGCAGTTCAATGACGAGCTTGTTGGCGTTGACGGTGGCGCCCTTGGTATCGAAAATCAGATGTGGCACCGGCTTGAACTGGATGACGATCTGCGACGCGCGCGACGGCAGCCGCTTGCCGGTGCGCAGGTAGAACGGCACGCCCTTCCAGCGCCAATTGTCGATATTGGCCTTGAGCGCGACGAAGGTTTCGGTGTCGGAAGCATGCCCCAGCTCCTCGGCATAGCCCGGCACCGCCTTACCATCGGCGACGCCCGGACCGTACTGGCCGGTGACGCAATGCGCCGCGACATTGCCGGTATCGATGCGGCGCAGCGCGTTCAATACCTTGACCTTTTCGTCGCGCACCGACGTCGGCCCGAAATGCCCCGGCGGCTCCATCGCGACCAGCGCCAGCAACTGCAGCATATGGTTCTGTACCATGTCGCGCAGCGCACCGGCGCCGTCGTAGAAATCGAGGCGGCCTTCGAGCCCGACGGTTTCGGCAATGGTGATCTGGACGTGGTCGATGTGGCCGGCGTTCCACAGCGGCTCGAACAGCGAATTGGCGAAGCGCAACGCCAGCAGGTTCTGCACCGTCTCCTTGCCGAGGTAATGGTCGATGCGGTAGATCTGCGGTTCCTTGAACACCTTGCCGATCGACTCGTTCAGCGCATGCGCCGAGGCGCCCGACTTGCCGAGCGGCTTCTCGATGACGACGCGCGTCTGCGGGGTGACGAGGTGATAGGCGCCCAGCCGGTCGCAGATCGGCCCGAACAGGTCGGGGCCCACGGCGAGATAGAACACACGGATGCGATGAGACTCGGGCTTCAGCACCTTGCCGAGGTCGGCCCAGCCGGCGTCCTGCGCGGCATCCGCCGTCACATAGCTCACGCGCTCGAGGAAGCGGCCCATCACGTCGGCCGGGCGGTCGGCCTCCGGCACATGGTCCTCGATGGCCTTGCGGGCGAAGGCCTGGAATTCGTCATTGGTCATCGCCCGGCGCGAGCAGCCGATGATGCGCGATCCCGGCGGGATCTGGCCCTGCAGGTCGCGGTGGAACAGCGCCGGCAGCAGCTTGCGCTGGGAGAGGTCGCCCGTGGCGCCGAAGACCACGAGGTCGAACAGCTCCACCGGGATGATGCGCGGGGTCATTGAATATCTTTCCGCCGTGTTTGATGTGCGCCACTCAAATAGCGGCTTTCGATTACGAGTCAATGAAGACGGCAATACGTCAGGGCAAGTGATTTATTGCAATCCTCAACAAAATGGCCCATGATTGCTGAAAAATCAGCATGTTGGGAGGGTGCCATGATCCTGTGTTGCGGCGAGGCCTTGATCGATTTTCTGCCTAGAAAAACGGCAGAGGGTGCTGCTGCCTATGAACCGGTCTGCGGCGGTTCGGTCTACAACACCGCCATCGCCCTCGGCCGCCTCGGCGTGCCCGTGGGCCTGTTCACCGGCCTCTCGACCGACTTCTTCGGCGACATGCTGAGGGACGGCCTCAAGGCCTCCAAGGTCAGCCTCGCCTTCATCAAGGACTGGGACAAGCCCTCGACGCTGGCCTTCGTCAAGCTGGTGAACGGCCAGGCGACCTATGCCTTCTATGATGAGGGCACGGCCGGCCGGATGCTTTCCACCGACCAATTGCCCAGCCTTCCGAAAGACATCTCCACCCTCTTCCTTGGCGGCATCAGCCTTGTGAACGACCCCGCCGCCAGCACCTACGAGGCGTTGCAGGGCGCCAAGCAGGCCGTCGTGCACTTCTACAACAGCACCAACCCGCTGCAGCGTGAGGTGGTGTTCGGCCTGGACAAGGCGATCAAGGTGAAGGCGCACTTTGCCGTCTACCCCGACGCGACCGGCGTGTACCCGTGCCTCCGGTCCGACTGGATGAGCGAGATCGGAAGAGCGTCGTGTAGGGAAAGAGTGTCT
>CALDHQ010000253.1 GCA_937894055.1 uncultured Polymorphobacter sp. | reverse complement strand
GTTGGCGCTGCTGCGCAAATTCGCGGCGAGTTGCTGGCGCTTCGCGATGCCGTCCAGGACCTCGAGCGTCGTCGCGATGCCGTCGCAGGGCTCGGGCAGCGGCTGGCATCGCTCGAGCGCGAGGCGGGCCAGGCCGCGCTCCAGGCGGAAGACCTGAGTCGCCGCCTGGCCCTGACCAACCGCGTGCCCTGCAGCGGCATGCCCATGCAGGGTCAATGCACCCTGCTGTCGGACGCACGCGAAGCGGCCGCGCTGGCGCCGCTGGAACGGGTGGCGACCGGGCGCCAGCCGCTGGCCGCGCTCTCCCTGTATGTGGGTTTGCTCAAGCAGCGCCTGATGCCGGGCAACGACGAATTGCTGGCCAGCTTGCAGAGCTGCGTTGACAGCCTGAGCGAATTGATGGGCGATCTGCTGGATGTGAGCAAGCTCAGTGCCGGGGTTGTTCAGCCACGGCTGGCTGATTTTTCTGTGGATTCGCTGGTGGATCAGGTGCTGTCGATCAACACGGCCGAGGCCCATTTGAAAGGGCTGTTCCTGCGCCGACGGGGCAGTGGCTGGCACACCCGCTGCGACCGCGTGTTGCTGCAGCGCATTGTTGGCAATTTTGTGGCCAACGCGATCAGCTTCACCGACCGGGTTCGCGGCACCTCGAAGATGTCCAGCAAGATCGTCTTCGAAGCTCTCGGGCTCGTCACCTGGTGGGCCATCCGCGACCGCATCCTGCATCGCCACCGGCCGGTCGGGTAGCGGCGGGGGCGGGCCCTCGAACCGGGCCGAAGGTCCCGAATCCGGATCTGTCGCGAAGATGCTTCATTTTCCGGCGCGCTGGGCCGATACTGGAGGTTGTGACCACGGCAACTCTCGACATCGTCGCGCCGCAGCGGCTCGGCATGCTCCTCGCCGGCTCTCGCGCCGAGCGGGGGCTGACGCTGGCCGACGCCGCCGTGGGGGGCGCGCCGTACCACCTGCCGCCGCGCCGCTTCCAGCAGTGGCGCGACGCGACGCTGCAGATCTACGACCGCGAAGTCGTCCGCGTCGGCGATCGCATCCGCTCGCTGATCCTCAACGTGCGCCGCGAAAACCGCGGTCCGCAGATTTTCCTCAGCCGCGCGCATCCCGAATTCATGAAGAAGCTGTTCGCGCAGGAAGTGCCCGAAATCTACGACAACATCATCGAGATCAAGGCCGCCGCCCGCGATCCGGGCAGCCGCGCCAAGATCGGCGTGATCAGCCGCGATTCGTCAATCGACCCCGTCGGCGCCTGCGTCGGCATGAAGGGCAGCCGCGTCCAGGCGGTCGTCCAGGAACTCCAGGGCGAAAAGATCGACATCATCCCGTGGTCGCCCGACGTCGCGACGTTCGTCGTCAACGCGCTGCAGCCCGCCGAAGTCGCCAAGGTGGTGATGGACGAGGAAGACAACCGCATCGACGTCGTGGTTCCCGATGACCAGCTTTCGCTCGCCATCGGCCGCCGCGGCCAGAACGTCCGCCTCGCGTCGCAGCTGACCGGTCGCCAGATCGACATCATGACCGAAGCCGACGAAAGCGAACGTCGCCAGAAGGAATTCACCGAGAAGTCGGCGATGTTCGAAAGCGAACTCGATGTCGACGAAACGCTGGCGCAGCTGCTGGTCGCCGAAGGCTTCAGCGAGCTTGAGGAAGTGGCGTACGTCGAGACCGCCGAACTGGCGAACATCGAAGGCTTTGACGAAGACCTCGCCGCCGAACTGCAGAACCGCGCCACCGAAGCGCTCGAACGCCGCGAAACCGCAGCGCGCGATGCGCGTCGTGCGCTGGGTGTCGAAGATGCACTCGCCGAAATCGAAGGGCTGACCGAAGCCATGCTCGTCGTGCTCGGCGGCAAGGGCATCAAGACGCTCGACGACCTCGGCGACCTCGCGACCGACGAACTCGTGGCGAAGCGCGACGGGCTGCTCAAGGACTTCGGCCTGTCGGACGAAGACGGCAACAACATCATCATGGCCGCGCGCAAGCACTGGTTCGAAGATGAAGCTGGGGAGGACGCTAACGCGGATGCCCCACAATGACCCGCTAGTAAGTCCCGACATCGATCCGGAGACGATCGCGCCCGTGGCCAAGGGCGCCATGCGCAAGTGCATCCTCAGCGGATCGCGCGGCGAACGTGGCGCCTTGATCCGGCTGGCGCTCGACGCTGACGGCCACGTCGCGCCCGACCTTGGTGCGCGGTCGCCGGGGCGTGGTGCCTGGGTGTCGCCCGACCGTCCGCTGATTGAAACCGCGCTCGCCAAGGGCAAGCTGCGCGGGCTGCTGATGCGCGCCTTCAAGACCAGCGCGGTGCAGCTGCCCGACAATCTGGCCGACCAGATCGCCGACGGACTGGCGCGCCGTGCGCTCGACCGGCTGGGGCTGGAAAACAAGGCGGGCAACCTCGTCTGGGGTGCCGACCGCATCGGCGATGCGCTGGCTGTCGGTCGCGTCCGGCTGCTGCTCCACGCCGGTGATGCGGCGCCCGACGGCATCTCCAAACTCGAGTCCAAGCGCCGCGGTTCGCCGCGCGAGGTGCTGTCGATGGTGTTGCCGGTGCCGCGCGCGCAATTGTCGATGGCTTTGGGACGCGAAAATGTAGTACACGCCGCCGTCTGCGATGCTGCCGCCTGCGCCCGAGTGGCAGCGGCAGTTGAACGGTGGCGCGCCTTTTCGGGTTTTGTGTCCGAAGAGGGATTATCGGAAGACGCCGCCGCCCATAGGGGCACGTAACGACGAAACGGTGACGGATATCCCGTTGCCGGACACTGAAGGTATCAAGGTTCTAAATGAGCGACGACAACAAACCCAAACTCGGCATGCGCGCCCCGCTCGGTCTCAACAAGACGGTTGAAATCGGCAAGGTCAAGCAGAGCTTCAGCCACGGCCGCACCAAATCGGTGGTGGTCGAGGTCAAGCAGAAGCGCGTCCTGCGGCGCCCCGGCGATCCGATGCCCGCCGAGGCCGAAGTCGAGGTTGCAGCCCCGGTTGCGGCACCTGTTGTTGCGCCGCCGCCCGCGCCGCTGCCCGAACCCACCCCGGCGCGCGAAGTGCCGCCGCCGGTGAT
>CALDHQ010000252.1 GCA_937894055.1 uncultured Polymorphobacter sp. | reverse complement strand
CGCTCAAAATGTCCGACAGCGCGCCGCGCAGCGACAGCACCGGCACACCGGCCAATGCATCGAGCGCCGCCCACATGTCATGGCCGGCATCGCCGCCGGGCAAGCGCATCGGGTCGGCGATGTGCGCGTCATAGTCGAGCACGATGCGGCCGCTGCTCGAGGCGCGGGCGACGCGGTGCGCGAACACCAGCCACTCCTCGAGGCCCCATTTGGGATAGATGCCGGGGTTGCGTTCCGCGAGGTCGCGCGCCGCATGGACCCAGGTCGGCCACGGGCCGCCGTGGCCGACACCGGCACGGACGCGCGACAAGCCTTTTTCCTCGATCACCGGACCGATGTCGTTGATGACGGCGCCCGCCATGCGACCGGGTTGCGTGCTCGGCAGCAGCATCGCCAGCAGCCCGCCGAGCGAGGTGCCGATGACGATAACCTTGTCCACCTGCGCCGCATCGAGCAGCTGGCCGATGTCCTGCAGATAGCTCAGCGGCACATAGGTCAGCGAATCCTTGGCATAGGCCGATTCGCCGCGGCCGCGCAGGTCGGCGCAAAGTACCCGCCAGTCGGGCGCGAGTCGTGCGGCCAGCCGGTCAAAGTCGCGGGCGTTGCGCGTGAGTCCCGGCAGGCACAGGATGGCCGGCCGTTTCGAATCGCCGGCATAGTCGCGGTAGTGCAGGCGCAAGCCGTCGAGCGACCAGTACCAGCCATCTGTGTAAGGAGTGTCGGCGCGCATGGTTTTGGTCCGGTTGGAGGCCGGTCAAGGCCCTGTTCAGAAACTTTTGACTATGACTCAGTTATGAGTATATGCTCCGCGATTGGGGATAGGTGAGAAGAATCATTGTGGCAACGCGTGCACTAGAGACGCCGGCCAAGCGCCGTGCAACGACGATCGTAGCCGATGCCGTAAAGGTTGAGGCCGCGAAGGCTGATAGCCGCGCGCGTCGCTATGATCCGGCCGAAACGCGCCAGCGCGTGCTCGCCGCTGCCAACATGCTGTTCGCCACCAAGGGCTACGGCGCCACCGGTACCGCCGACATCGCGCGCGAGGCCGATGTTTCGGAAGGCTCGATTTTCTATCACTTCGGTTCGAAGCGCAATTTGCTCGCCGACATTGGCCGCATGTACGGCGAATCGATGATCGAGGTCATGTGGCAGGGCGACCCGCTCGAAGACCTTGAACCCGGCATCATCCTGCGCCGCGCCTTTGAATTCATGTTCCAGCACCGCGAATGGGAAAAATACACCGACACCGGCTGCGACACCGGCGCCAAGATGGGCAAGCCCGCCGGCATCCACGGCAACCCCGAAGCCGAACCCTTCTACCTCAGCTCGCGCGACACCGTCTGCGCCTGGACGACCAAGCAGCACGAAGCCGCCTATGCCAAGCACGGCGGCCCTGCCAACCTCAACATTCCGATCGCTTCGGCGCTGACCTATGCCGTGGTCGGCAACGCCATCGAAGCCGTCATGTCGACCACCGATGAAGCCGTGCGCACCGCGATCATCGACGAAACCATCCGCTTTGTCCGCGCTGCCTATGGCTATGACGACAACGGCCTCATGCTGTCGTGTATCTGACACCGCGCGCTGCCATCCACGAACTGGGTGACGGCTTTTACGACGCGGTTGCCCCCGCCGATTTCCCGCAAACCATCCTGCGATTCCGCAATGACCGTGCCGCCGCCGAAGTCGGGCTGGCGGGTCTGGACGATGCGCAATGGTGCACGCATTTCGGGCGATTCGCGCCACTGCCGGGCAGTCTGCCGCAGCCGCTGGCGCTGCGCTATCACGGCCACCAGTTCCGCACCTACAACCCCGAACTCGGCGACGGCCGCGGGTTTCTGCTCGCGCAGCTTGAGGACACGCGCGGCCGCCTGCTCGACCTTGGCACCAAGGGGTCGGGGCAGACGCCGTGGAGCCGGTCGGGCGACGGCCGGCTGACGCTGAAGGGCGGCGTGCGCGAGATACTGGCGACCGAGATGCTGCAGGCGTTGGGGCTGAATACGTCGAAGACGTTTTCGCTGATCGAAACCGGCGAGGATCTGGCGCGCAGCGATGAGCCTTCGCCGACACGCAGCGCGGTGATGGTGCGGCTGAGCCATAGCCATATCCGCTACGGCAGCTTCCAGCGGCTTGCGGCGCTCGACTTGCCCGACGATATGCGGCGGCTGATCGACTATGTGCTGCGCCACTATTTCGGCGGCGCGCCCGACATCGCCGATACCGACGCGCAGGTCGCCGCGCTGATCGACCATGCGGTGACCGGTGCCGCGAAGCAGGCCGCCGGCATGATGGCGGCGGGGTTCGTCCACGGCGTGCTCAACACCGACAATATCAACATCACCGGCGAGTGCTTCGATTACGGCCCCTACCGCTTCGCGCCGGTTTGGGACCCGGACTTCACCGCAGCCTATTTCGACCATCACGGCCTGTACAGTTTCGGACGCCAGGCCGAAGCGTTGCAATGGAACGTCTTCCAGCTCGCGGGCGCGCTCTCGCCGTTTGCGGGCGCCACCCTCGCCGTGTGGCGCACCGTCGTGGACGACTACTTCATGCCGCAGGCCGACGCGCGCGTGTCGCCCGCGGGCGCGATCGCCAGTCCTTGCTGGTCGGTGGTGGCCTGGCGCTGGCGGGCGGCGCCGTGGTGCTCAGTCGTCGTCCGAAAGGTGACCCCATCGATCTCGATGAGTTCCCTGCCGTCGTGCTCGCCGCCGACGTGCCCGACGATCGAGCCATGGCCGTGAGCCACCTGCTCGACGAGACCCGCCCCGAGGTGGGGGTGATCCTCGTCCGCACTCCGTCGCCCGCGATGTGGGCGGCGGCCGCGAGGAGGTGCTCGAGGTCACCATCGATCCGCTGCGGATGGAGGCCTACAACGTCACCACCGGCGAACTCGCCCAGGTGATCGGCCGCAACAACCAGCTGGTCCCGGCCGGCAACCTGCAAACCCAGGGCGGCAAGTTCGCGGTCAATCACGGTGTCGAGCGCGGACAAAGTGGCATCGATCTCGGCGTGCAGGGCGGCTTGGGCTTCGGGCGGGGTTGCGGGGTCGATGGAATCCTGGCGCTTGACCAGT
>CALDHQ010000251.1 GCA_937894055.1 uncultured Polymorphobacter sp. | reverse complement strand
TTGTCGAAGCCGAGCTCAAGAAGGAGCCGGCGATCAAGAAAATCCTCGCCAATGTCGGGCGCGGCAACCCGCAGGTTTTCTACAACGTGCGTGAGACCGACCAGCGCGCCAACATCGGCACCACCGTCGCGGTGCTCGACACCTGGGACTCGGTCGAGGGACCGAAGCTCGTCGAACGGCTGCGCAAACGCTTCGCCACCAACACCGATGCGGAGATCGTCATCAAGATCTTCCAGAATGGCCCGCCGGTGGCGGCGCCGGTGGCGGTGTTCGTGCGCGGCCCCGAACTCGATGTGTTGAAGCGCATCGCCGGCGAGACCGAGACGATCATGCGCAACACGCCGGGGACGCGCGACGTCAAGAACCCCGTCGCGGTCGACCGCACGCATCTCGAACTCGGTGTCGATGCCGACAAGGCGGCGCTGCTCGGCGTCGCGCCGGGCGCGGCGCAGCGTGCGGTGCGGCTGGCGGTGGCGGGCGAACCCGCGGCGCGCTTCCGTGACGGCGAAGGCGACAGCTACAATGTCGTGGTGCGACTGCCGATGGCCGAGCGCCAGAACATCTCGGCGCTCGAACGTATCCATGTGCCGTCGACCAACGGTGGCGCCGTTCCGCTGCTGCAGATTGCCCGGCCCTACCTCGAATCGGCGCCCGCCGAAATCAGCCGCGACCGCCAGCAGCGCAGCGTCTCGATCTCGGCGCAGGTGCAACCGGGCTTCCTGACCTCGAAGGTCAATGCCGACGTGTTCGCGTCACTCGCCAAGGTCAAGCTGCCCGCCGGCTATAGCTTCAAGCAGGGCGGCGAGGCCGAGGCGGCGGCCGAAAGCTTCGGCGGGCTTGGGCCGGTCATCGCCTTCGGGTTGTTCGGGATTTTGGGGGTGCTCGTCATCGAATTCGGCCGCTTCCGCGAAGTCGCGGTGGTCGCCGGCGTCATCCCGCTCGGCATGTTCGGCGGCATCGTCGCGCTCTATCTGTCGGGCAACTCGTTCAGCTTCACCGCAGTCATCGGCTTCATCGCGCTGATTGGTATCGAGATCAAAAACTCGATCCTGCTCGTCGATTTCACCACGCAGTTGCGCCGCGACGGCATGGCGCTGCGCCCGGCGATCGAACGTGCCGGTGAAATCCGCTTCCTGCCGGTGCTGCTGACCTCGATCACCGCCATCGGCGGCCTGTTGCCGCTGGCGTTCTCGGGGTCGGGTCTCTATGCGCCGCTCGCCTGGGTGATCATCGGTGGGCTGGTATCGTCAACGGTACTATCGCGCGTCGTGACGCCGGTGATGTACCTGCTGCTGGTGCGCGGCCATGTCGCGCCGGTGGCGGCACCCGCGGCCGCAACCTGATCGGCGCCCGCCGCGCGGGCGGGCGCCGTACCAGTCTCTACTTCATCGTGATCTTGACGCCGCCGGCGCCGGCGCTGGCCTGCAGGCCCTTCGAGTTGGTCTGCAGGTGGAGGATGACGCCATGCTCGTTCTTCAGGCGGATTGCACCGGCGCCGACGACGGCGGTGGCGCTGGCATCGATCTTCGAATAGGTGCCGGGGAAGTTCGCCAGCTTGGTCAGGTTATAGACTTCGCCGCTCGCCTTGACCTTCGATGCGCCGATGTCGCCGACGCTCAGGCCACCGATCTTGAAGTCATAGGTCTTGCCATTGAAGTTGAGCTTGCCGCCGCCGGTGCTGCCACCGACGAGAAAGCCGAACTGTGCTTCGTCGATCGAGATGGTGCCGCTCGGGTGCAGCGTTGCGGCAGACATCGGTGCCGCAAAGGCCATTGCGCAAGCGATCGCAACGGGTGCCAGGAAACGGGTGCTGAACATGGGGAAAACCTTTCAAAAACTGTGTTGGTAAGCAAACGCAGACTCAAGCCCTGGTCCACATAGTGCCATTCCGCGTGGCCGGACAAGTAGCAAGCGCGTTCGGCAATTGCGCTGATCTGAAATCGCCGTGCCGGCGAAATCCGCTTCCCGCCGGTGCTGCCGGCATCGATAACTGCCTCCGGCGGGCAGGGCCTTGGCCCTGCACCCCATTGTTGGGGCACACCACCTCAACCGGAGGCTTTGAAACCATACACAACCCCGCTCATCCCGAGCGAAGTCGAGGGACACGCCCAACCGTGGGTTTGTCCCT
>CALDHQ010000250.1 GCA_937894055.1 uncultured Polymorphobacter sp. | reverse complement strand
CGCCGCCATTGCCTTGATCGTCGGCTTGACGATTTCATCGAGCGCGCGCGAGGCCAGTTCGGGGGTCAGCACCGCGGCGGGCGAATAGGCGCCCATGCCGCCGGTGTTGGGGCCGGTATCGCCGTCGCCGACGCGCTTGTGGTCCTGCGCGCTCGCCAGCGGCAGCGCGTGGGTGCCGTCGGTGAGCACGAAGAAACTGGCTTCGGGGCCGGTCATGCATTCTTCGATCACGGCAGGCCCGCCTGCCAGCGCGTCTAGCGCTGCAGCCGCCTCGGCATGGCTTTCGGCGATGACGACGCCCTTGCCCGCCGCCAGCCCGTCGGCCTTGATGACCACCGGCAGTGCGTGCGCGGCGACATAGGCGCGCGCGTCGGCGGCATCATCGAAGCGCCGATAGGCGGCAGTCGGGATGCCGGCCTTGGCGCACAAATCCTTGGTGAAGCCCTTCGAACCTTCGAGCTGTGCAGCGGCTGCTGACGGACCAAAGGCGCGCACGCCGGCGGCGCGCAAGCTGTCGCCGAGCCCGTCAACGAGGGGGCCTTCGGGGCCGATGACGACGAGCTCGATGGCGTTGGCGGCGCAAAAACCGATGACGGCGGCATGGTCGGCAACGTCGAGCGCCACACATTCGGCTTCACGCGCGATGCCGGCGTTGCCCGGCGCTGCAAACAGCCGTTCGACGCGCGGCGATTGCCGCAACTTCCACGCCAGCGCATGTTCGCGCCCGCCGCCGCCGATGACCAGAACGTTCAACGCATAAACCCTTTTTCAAGCCGCCCAATCCGCGCAGCAGCCTGTAGCGCGGCGTCGCGCGCGACCGCAAGCCGCTTGCACGGTGAAATGGCTGGGGTAAGACGGCGCTATGGATGCGCCCGCGATCAACACCCCCGAATATTCGGTCAGCGAACTCGCGCATGCGCTCAAGCGCACTGTCGAGGACAGCTACGGCCATGTCCGCGTGCGCGGCGAAATCTCCGGCTTCAAGCGCGCCGCCTCGGGGCACGTCTATCTCAGCCTCAAGGATGACGCGGCGGTCATCGACGGCGTGATGTGGAAGGGCGTCGCCGGCGCCTTGCCGTTCCGCCCCGAAGACGGGCTCGAAGTCATCGCCACCGGCAAGCTGACGACCTATCCCGGCCGCTCGAAATACCAGATCGTCATTGAGCGCATGGAGCCCGCCGGCGTCGGCGCGCTGCTGGCGCAATTGGAAGCCCGCAAGGCCAAGCTCGCCGCCGAGGGGCTGTTCGATGCCGACCGCAAGCGCGCGCTACCCTATATCCCGCGCGTCATCGGCGTCATCACCTCGCCGACCGGCGCGGTCATCCGCGACATTCTCCACCGCCTCGCCGACCGCTTCCCGCGCCCGGTGCTGGTCTGGCCGGTGCTGGTGCAGGGCGACGCCGCGGCGGGGCAGGTGGCTGCCGCCATCGCCGGCTTCAACGCCCTGCCGCGCGGCGGGCCGATCCCGCGTCCCGACCTGCTCATCGTCGCGCGCGGCGGTGGCTCGATCGAGGACCTCTGGGCGTTCAACGAGGAAGTCACCGTGCGCGCCGTCGCCGACAGCCGCATTCCGATCATCACCGCGGTCGGCCATGAAACCGATACCACGCTCGTCGATTTCGCCAGCGACCACCGCGCCCCGACACCGACCGCCGCTGCCGAACGCGCGGTGCCGGTGCTCGCCGAATTGCGGCTGACGCTGACCGGGCTTGGCCTGCGCGCCGACCGTGCGGCGCTGCGCCTGCTCGACCTGCGCCGCGAACGACTGACGGCGGTCGCCGCACGGCAACCCAGCTTGCGCAACCTCCTCGGCCTGCGCCAGCAACGCTTCGACGAGCTCGCCGAACGCTTGCCGCGCGGGCTTCGCGCCACCGCGCAGCATTGGGCGACGCGGCTGACGCGCGCGCAACTGCGCCCGCTGTTGCTGCGCCAGCACCGCGACCGCGCCGCCGCCGATATCGCCGGTGGTGCGGTGCCAAGGCTGCATTTCGACGTGATCCATGCGCATGACTGGCAGGCGGGGATGGCACTGGCGTACCAGCGGTTTGCACCGGCTGGCCCGCAATTGCCCTCGGTCATGACGACCCACAACATGGCGTTTCAGGGGCACTACGGCGCGGACCTGTTCGCCGCGCTGGGGTTGCCGCCTGTGGCCATGGCAATCGACGGCATCGAGTATCACGGCGGCATCAGCTTCCTGAAAGCGGGGCTTGCCGCCGCGAGCCGGATCACCACGGTGAGCCCGACGTATGCGCGCGAAATCCGCGAGCCGGGCTTTGGCATGGGGCTGGAAGGGCTCATCCGGGGCCGCGAGGCGGACGTGAGCGGGATCGTCAACGGGATCGATACCGCCGTGTGGAACCCGGCAAGCGATCCAGCGCTGAAGGCGACTTATACCGCAAAATCGCTGGGCAGGCGCGCGGCGAACAAGCGCGCGCTGGAAGCGGAGTTCGGGCTTGAGGCAGGCGACGGCCCCCTGTTCATCGTGATCAGCCGTTTGACATGGCAAAAGGGCATGGATGTACTGTTGCAGGCGCTTGATCATCTGGTGGGCAATGGCGCGCGGCTGGAGCGCATCAACTGGCTGGGCGACGTGTCGGAAAAGGGGCTGGCCGAGAGCGCCGGCGTGATGGTCAACTACCTTTACGATCTGGCGACGATCGAGAGGCTTACGACCCCAAAAGATCGCTACGCAATTTGAAAGCGATCACAACATTACACGCAAGCTCAG
>CALDHQ010000249.1 GCA_937894055.1 uncultured Polymorphobacter sp. | reverse complement strand
GCCACCCGGTGCTGGTCATCCCCGGCTTCACCGCCAGCGACCGCTCGACCGGCGTGCTGCGGCGCTTCCTGACGCGGCTCGGCTATGACGCGCACACCTGGGACCTCGGGCGCAACCTCGGCCCGCGCTCGATCGGTGTTGACGGGCGGCATCTGGCGGCGCGGCTCGACGAAATCCATGACCGCACTGGCCGTACTATCAGCCTGGTCGGCTGGAGCCTCGGCGGCGTCATGGCGCGGCAATTGTCGCGCGCTGCGCCGCATGCCATCCGGCAAGTGATCACGCTCGGCAGCCCGTTCACCGGCAACCCGCTCGCTTCGCCGGTGGCGAAGCTCTACGAGCGCGTCACCGGCAACCGGATTGCCGCCAAGCGCATGCAGTTCGACCTAGCCGAAAGCGGCACGCCGCCGCCGGTGCCATCGACAGCGATCTACACGCGCGGCGACGGCGTGGTGCCGTGGGAGAATTGCGTCGAGCCCGAAAGCCCGACGACCGACAATATCGAAGTCCACGGCAGCCACTGCGGGCTCGGCATCAATGCGGCGGTGCTGTATGCCATCGCCGACCGGCTGGCGCAGCCCGAAGGCGCATGGAAGCCGTTTGACCGGACGCTGCTGCGGTCGGCGATTTACCCGTCATCGGGGCATTTGCACTAACAGCGAAGTTTACAATCTGTACGAAGATTTGGGCGTTCGCGAAGTTTACAGTCCTGGGCGAAATTGACGCTGAAGGGCCTCCGGCGGGCAGGCCTGAGGCCTGCACCCAACTTCTGCCGGTGCTGTGGCAACTAACGCCCATTCTGGTTCACGGAAATCAAATGGGTGCAGGCCTCAGGCCTGCCCGCCGGAGGCCCTTATCGCCTGTACTTAACCTATTTGGCGCAAATTGTCAATAAAGGCGGGCAAGGCCGTCCGCCCTGCCCGCCCGACCCGCGCTACTTGCCCTTCTTGCCGGTCAGCGGTTCGATTGCCGCGCGGCCGAAGCTGGCGATCAGCTCGCCGACTTCGCGTGCCTGCTCCATGCTGCGTGCTGCCTGCTCGCGAACGAAGCTGGCCTGGATTTCCATGACCTGCTTGATGTTTTCGGCCGAGGACGCCGCACGCATCGCGGCGAACGCCTCCATGGCGTTCTTTTCGGCATGGTCGAGGACCTTGCGGTTCACCGATGCACTGTTTTCCATCATTTTCTCGCCCGCGGCGCGGACTTGCTCGCCGGCCTTCTTGACGGGTTCGATGATGCGGTCGGCCATGCTCTTGTCGTCTGCCATGATCTGCTCCTGCTGTGTCGGGATGAATACGCGGACTAAACGGACTTGAAACCTATTGCGCGGCCTGTGGCTGCTTGGTTGCAGCATCGGCCTGCCGGGCGTGGCCGGCAATCAGCGCCACCATGTGCTGGACCTCGCCGGGCGGCAGATCATGCGCCATTTTCTCGATGATCTCCAGCCGTGCGCCCGGAATGCTCGCGGCGGTGTGGATGCCGCAGGCCAGCGGCACCAGCTTGTCGGCGGCGCCGTGGATGACCAAGGTCGGTGCCGTGACCGACTTGAGGCGCTCGACGCGGCTGCCGTCGGCCATGATCGCCAGCAGCTGCCGGCGTGCGCCCATCGGGTTGTAGCCGCGGTCGATTGCGGCGGCGGCCATCGCCTCGACCTCGGCATCCGAACGCAGCGGGTCGGGATAGGCAATCAGCTTGATGGTTTCGACCGACGCGGCAATCTTGGCTTCGCGGCTGGCGGTTTTTGGTGGCCGGCTGAGCAGGCGCTTGCGGATATCGCCGCCCGGCCCCGGCAGGTCGCGCGCGCCGCTCGACGACATGATCGACGTCAGGCTGCGCACCCGCGTCGGGTGCTGCACCGCCACCAGCTGCGAAATCATCCCGCCCATCGACGCGCCGACGATATGCACATCGGCAATGCCCAGCGCATCGAGCAAGGCCACCGCGTCATCGGCCATATCCGACAGCTGATAGGCAATGCGCGGCCGCAGTCCGATCTTGGCGCCGGCAAGATACAGCAGAGGATGCGGCGCCGGTGTCGCGTGCAGGTGTGTCGATTCGCCGATGTCGCGGTTGTCGTAGCGGACAACGCGGAAACCCTGTGCCAGTAGTCCGTCGATCAGCGGCTCAGGCCAGGCAATCGCCTGTGTCCCCAGCCCCATGACGAGCAGGATGACCGGCGCTTCGCGCGGCCCGCGGTCATCGACGGCGAACGCCAACCCGTTGGCGCGGACCTGCGTGAAGGGATTGGCGGCGGGTGCGGCCATGGTCAGTTGATATCCTTGCCCGGCTTGAAGGTCGGCTTGCGCGGCCCGGTGATACCCGGTTTCGCCGAGGCGGTCTTCGGCGCGGTTGCCGCAGCCTTTTTGGGCGCAGCTTTCTTGGCTGCCGGCTTCCTGGCAGCCGCCTTCGCAGGTGCCGGCTTGACCGCAGCCACGCGCGGCGCGTCGGGGTTCTGCGCGGCGGCCAGCAGTTCGTCGAACGACGCCTGCAGGCAGTCGGCGAAGAACTGCGGATCGGGAATCATGTTGCGGTCGGAGGTGAACGAAATCGCGATGGTATCGCCGTAGCTGTAGACCGGCAGGATCATCCCCATGCCGTCGAAGATCGGCCCGGTGCCCATCTGCACGACCAGCCGCGCGCCGGCCATGTACAGCGGCACGCGCGGCCCCGGCACGTTGGTGACGACGCAGTTGAACGGCTGGTCGACCTGGTTCGCCAGCCCGAGCCGCG
>CALDHQ010000248.1 GCA_937894055.1 uncultured Polymorphobacter sp. | reverse complement strand
GGGGGCCAATTCGCACCGCGCAGCGATGGAATATGCACCCGAGTGCCTGCCGCTTCCCTGCTTCAGTTTTGAAGATGCGCTGGACGCGGTGAAAAGTGGTGCGGCGGGTGCTGCGATCATTCCGATTGAAAATTCGCAACATGGCCGCGTGGCCGATATCCACTTTCTGCTGCCCGAAAGCGGTCTGTCGATTGTGGGCGAGCATTTCCTTGCCCAGCTCGATGAGCTGGCGGATCTCGGCCGCGCTGGACCGACCTCGAGGTTGGCGGCAGCTGCTCGACCCCCTCGACGGGACGAAGAACTTCGCGGCGGGCCGCGAGACCTTCACCGACCGGATGTTCGGCGCCCCCGCCCGCTGGGTGGCGGGCCGGGCGTCGGCCGGCAAGCCCGCCTGGCTGTACCACTTCTCCTATGTCGGCAGCCGGTTCCGCCCCCGGATGACCACGGCGGCCCACGCCGCGGAGATCCAGTACGTCTGGGAATACTGGGGCCGGCGCACGCCCATGAGCGTGGTCAGCGACGAGGACCGCGCCATGGCGACCTTGATGCACGGCTGCTGGGTCGCCTTCGCCCGGACCGGACGCCCGGACTGCGGACCGGGTGCGGGATGGCCCGCCTACGCCCCAGACCGCGACCAGCTGATGGAGTTCGGGATGCAAAGCGGCGTGAGGACCGGCTTGCGCAAGCGCCAGTTGGACCTCCAGACCCGCGTCGCGACGCCGATGCTGTCCCTGCCCCGCGCGGCAGCGAACTGATCCAGCCCAGCGGCGTTCTCCCGGCACGCCCGGAGAACCGCCATGCCCGCACGTCCGACCTGGAACGGCTATCTGCGCCTGTCCCTGGTGAGCTGTCCGGTGTCGCTCTACACCGCCGTCTCCCGCGCAGGGGAAGTGCGGTTCAACATGTTGCACAAAGCCACGGGCAACCGGATCCGCATGACGCCTACCGATCCCGACACCGGGCCGGTCAAGCGCGCCACGGTGCGCGAAATCGTCGAGGGCTCGAACTTCCCGCGCGGGCAGATGCGCCCCGCATCGGCCGGCGCGCCGTGCCGGCAGGCGATGACCTATGCGATGGGCTGGTATGTCGTCGAAGATTGCGACATCGGCCGCTACCTGACGCACGGCGGCGGCTACCCCGGCTATGGCTCGCGCGTCATGCTGCTGCCCGACCGCGGCGTCGGCATCTTCGTGCTGACCAACCGCACCTATGCCGGGCCGTCGGTGCCGGCGCTCAAGGCGGCGCTGGCGCTGGTCGCCAGCGGCGACTTCCCCGAGCGCGCCGTGCCGGTCAGCGCGGGTGTCGCCAAGGGCTATGATATAGCCCGCAGCATCTGGGCAGCAGGCTCGGTCAGCGGCGCCAAGCCCGGACTAGCAATGAACTTCCTGATGGACAGCGACGAAGCCCATTGGGCGAGCGATTTGGCGCGCATGAAGGCGCAAGTCGGCGCCTGTCCTGCGACCGAGGCGCCCAGCCCGCGCAACGCCATGGCGGCGAGCTTCACCTGGACGTGCGAACACGGCCGCATTTCGGGCAGCCTGCTGCTGGCGCCAACGCCCGAGGTTGCGTTGCAGGATCTGGAGTTCGAGGTGCTGACGCCCTGAGGCGCTTAGCCCCAGGGGTTGCGTGTCGGTGCGTGCGGGTCAAGCGCCGAGCGGCGTTCGGTGGCGGGCGCAGGCAGCACGCCCATTTCCGCCGCCATCGCCTCGAGTGCGGCGATGCGGTTGCCGGTGTCGGGGTGCGTCGAAAACAGATTGTCCATGCGGCTGCCGAGGTGCGGCGGCACGATATACAGCGACGCCATCGCCGGATCGCGCGCCGCGACCGGGTTGACGTGGCGTGCGGTGCCGTTCGCCAGCTTGGCGAGCGCGCTGGCGAGCGCCAGCGGCTGCCCCGACAGGTCAGCGGCGGCGCGGTCGGCGGCATATTCGCGGGTGCGTGAGATCGCCATCTGGACGATAGCCGCGGCCATCGGCGCCAGAATGACCATCGCCAGCATCGCCAGCGGGTTGGGGCGGTCCGAGCCGCGCCCGCCGAACAGCATGCCGAAGTTGGCGAACATCGAAATCGCACCGGCAACGGTGGCGGTGACGGTCATGATCAGCGTATCGCGGTTCTTCACATGGCCGAGTTCGTGCGCCATCACCGCGGCGATTTCGTCGCGGTTGAGGATGGCGAGCATGCCGGTGGTCGCGGCGACCGCGGCGTTTTCGGGGTTGCGGCCCGTGGCGAAGGCGTTGGGCGCGTCCTGCTGGACGATATAGACCTTGGGCATCGGCAGGCCGGCGCGTTCGCTCAGGTCCTTGACGATGCCGTAGTATTCGGGCGCGCTATTGGCATCGACTTCGTGCGCATCATGCATGCGCAGCACCATCTTGTCCGAATTCCAATAGGCATAGAAGTTCATGCCGCCGACGATGACGAGCGCGATCAGTGCCCCGGCCTTGCCGGCAAACATCGCGCCGAGCGCCATGAACAGCGCGGTCAGCGCGGCGAGCAGCATGAAGGTCTTGGTCATGTTCATGGCGCGCTAGGTTGCCACAGCGCGCCACGATTTCAAGAGCCCAGACCTGCGACAGGTTGAAGCGCAGACCCCCCGCATCCCAAATCCGGGTGCAGGGACAAGTCCCTGCCCGCCGGAGGCCCTTCTATTCGGCACTCCAATGAATATCGATCGCCTGTTCCGAATCCGCCAGCACGCGGCCCACCGGCAATGTCGACTTGGCGCCGTCCTTGATCGCCATTTCGAACATCGTGCGCTTGTCCTTGCCCGACAGCGCGAAGGTCAGCGTGCGTGCCGACAGGATTGCGGCGCGGGTCAGCGTGATGCGCGCGACGGGGGCTTCGGCGGGCATCGGGTCGGGCAGCACACCGATGACGCGGCACTTGTCGGGGGCGTTGATGGCGGCATCGAGGTCGGGGCCGGCGAAGATCGACGCGGTGTGGCCGTCGGCGCCGACGCCGAGCCAGACGAGATCGAGCGGCCAGCGCAGTGCTTCGAGCCGGACATCGGCGTCGTGGCCGGCCTTTTTGTAATCCTTGGCGGCGTCGGTGGCGAGCGGGATGACGCGCGCGCCGAGCGGCAGGAAGGTGCGCGCGATGGTGCCGACGTTGCTTAAGGGGCTGGTCGGCGCGACGAGGCGGTCATCGGTCGGGATGATGGTGACGCGCTTCCAGTTGAGCTTCGCCGCCGCCAGCCGCTCGAACACCGGACCGGGCGTCTTGCCGCCGGGGAAGGCGACAATCGCCTCGCCGCGCGCATCGAGCGCGCTGTCGATGATGAACTCGACATCGGACGCGACGGCATCGGCCATTTCGTCGGCATCGTCATAGTCCCACCATTCGGCTTCGATCATCATAAACTCCGTGTGTCAGTTTGGCGGCTGCGCTTGCGGTGCTGCGCCCGGCTTGTCAACGTTAGACATTGGCGGGGTGCGGCGGCATTTCCACGGCCAAACTAGCGCAGTCCGCCGATTCCCGATATGCCCCAATAATTGAATGCCGCTCAAATCATGCGGCACGGGGAAAAGCATATGGCCAACGAACATTTCGACGTGCTGGTTGTCGGCGCCGGCATCTCCGGCATCGGCGCCGGGCATTATCTGCAGGAACGCTGCCCCGACAAAAGCTATGCGATTCTCGAACGCCGCGCCGCGCTGGGCGGCACCTGGGACCTGTTCCGCTACCCCGGCATCCGCTCCGATTCGGACATGTACACGCTGGGCTATGCGTTCCGGCCGTGGACCGGCGCCAAGTCGATCGCCGACGGCCCGGCGATCCTCGACTATCTGCAGGCGACGGCGCGCGACGAGGGCATCGACCGCAAGATCCGCTTCAACCACCGCGTGCTCGCTGCCAACTGGTCGACGCCCGACGCACAATGGACGGTCGACCTCGACGTCGGTGGCGAGCGCCGCCAACTGACCACCGGCTTCCTGTTCATGTGCAGCGGCTATTACAATTACGACGCCGGCTACATGCCCGAATTTCCCGGCATCGCCAGCTACAAGGGCGAAGTCATCCACCCGCAGAAGTGGACGCCCGATATCGTCCACGCCGGCAAGCGCGTCATCGTCATCGGCAGCGGCGCCACCGCGGTGACGCTGGTCCCCGAAATGGCGAAGACCGCCGCGCATGTGACGATGTTGCAGCGTTCGCCCAGCTATGTCGTGTCGCGGCCGGGCGAGGACAGCAT
>CALDHQ010000247.1 GCA_937894055.1 uncultured Polymorphobacter sp. | reverse complement strand
CATCAGCCGCCTGCGCCTCAACGATGCCAGCTTCAGCTTCGAGATGGAGAGCAGCGCTGCGCTGGGCTTCGGCTTCCGCTGCGGCTTCCTCGGCCTGCTGCATCTGGAAATCATCCAGGAGCGGCTGACCCGCGAGTATGACCTCGACCTGATTACCACTGCGCCGTCGGTGGTTTACAAGATGTTGTTGCGTGATGGTCGCGAGATCGAATTGCACAACCCGTCGGACATGCCCGACCCCTCCACCATCGAACTGATCGAGGAGCCGTGGATCGAGGCGACGATCTTCACCCCCGACGAATACCTCGGCAGCATCCTCAAGCTGTGCCAGGACCGCCGCGGCATCCAGAAGAACCTGACCTATGTCGGCGGCCGCGCGCAGATCACCTATGAACTCCCGCTCAACGAGGTGGTGTTCGACTTCTACGACCGGCTGAAGTCGATTTCGCGCGGCTATGCGTCGTTTGATTATCACCAGATCGGCCACCGCGAGGGCGACCTCGTCAAGATGAGCATCATGGTCAATGCCGAGCCGGTCGATGCGCTGAGCATGATCGTCCACCGCGGTGCAGCCGAAGCGCGCGGCCGCCACATGTGCGAGCGCATGAAGGACCTGATCCCGCGCCACCTGTTCAAGATCCCGATCCAGGCCGCAATCGGCGGCAAGGTCATTGCACGCGAAACCATCGCGGCGATGCGCAAGGACGTGACCGCGAAGTGCTACGGCGGCGACATCAGCCGCAAGAAGAAGCTGCTCGACAAGCAGAAGGAAGGCAAGAAGCGGATGCGCCAGTACGGCAGCGTCGATATTCCGCAGGAAGCCTTCATCGCCGCACTGCGCATGGGCGACGACAAGTAGCGCGCATGAAGCCGGTTACGCGTCGCTGGCTGATTGGTGGCGGGGCCGTTGCGGCAGTCGCGGCGATTGCGGCAGGGCGCGAATACTACCTGCTGTCGTCGCTCAAGGGGCCCGACCCGCTGCTCAACCTCAACCGGCTCGATGCGGTGACGCCGGGCAGCGACGGGGTCCAACTGGCTGAATCCACGACCTATGGCCCCGACCCGCGCCAGCGGCTCGATGTCTATCTACCCGCCGGCGATGTCACCAATGCGCCCGTGGTGGTGTTTTTCTACGGTGGCGGCTGGGTCAAGGGCGACCGCGGCGACCACCGTTTTGTCGGCCGCGCGCTGGCATCGCGCGGCATCATCGCGGTGGTGCCCGATTATCGGCTGGTACCGCAGGTCAGCTATCCCGATTTCATCGCTGACGGCGCGACGGCGGTTCAATGGGCCATCGCCAATGCTGCAAGACTGGGCGGCGATCCGCGCCGCGTGGCGGTCGCGGGTCATTCGGCAGGCTCGTATATCGCGGCGATGCTGGCGCTGAATCCGGCGTTCGGCGTGGCAGACAAGGTCAATGCGCTGATTGGCATTTCGGGCGGTCGCTACACGCTGACGCCGCGCGTGCGCGCCAAGCTGGCCGAGGCCTTTAGCAAAACGCCGGCCGACACCCCCGTCGAGCCGATCGATTTCGTCCGCGCCGATGCCCCGCCGACGTTGCTGCTGACCGGCAGCGTCGATGACGTTGCGGCACCGCGCATCACCTATGACTTTGCCGCCGCGTTGCGCGCCGCCGGCGCGCCGGTGACGGTCAAGACCTATCCAGGGGTCGAACACAAGGACATGCTCGCCGCATTCGCGGCGCCGTATCGCTGGAATATTCCGGTGCTCGATGATGTGGCGCGCTTCGTGATGGCTGCGCCGCCGGTCGCGCCCTAGCCGCTCTTCGCGGCAATTCAGAACAAACCCCGCTCATCCCGAGCGAAGTCGAGGGATTGGCGCAACGCTGGGCATGTCCCTCGACTTCGCTCGGGATGAGCGAGGTTGAGCTATTCGAACTCAGATTTGAGCCTAGCGCTTCAAGCGCCGCGCGTTCGACGTCGCGGTGCGGTGCACCGGTGCCAGTGCCGCCGCCTGCAGCGCCGTTGATGCCGCAACCAGCGCGTTGCCCGCAGCAGCCATGCGCTGGGTCAGGCCTGCCAGATAATCCTGCTGCGCCTGCAGCGCTGCCGCCGGGGTCGCTGCGGTCAGCATGTGGGTCGTCGCCTGTGCGGCAAAGGTAGTTTCGCGTAGCCAGTCGCTGCCCGCGCGCAACAGCATGGCGTTGAGGTGAAAAACCGCCTCGCTGCCCGACCGTGCGAAGGCATGCGCCTTTTCGGGCACCATGCGCGCCATTTCGGCCTGGCCGTCGGCCGTCAGCACATTCGGCGATGCCGCGAGCTCAAGCCGCCGCGAGATGACTTCGCTGCTCGCCTGCGCCAGTTCGCCGTGCTTGCGCGCCAGATCGGCCATGCCCGCGATATGGTCATGCGGTTTCGACTTCGACATTGGGATTTCCTCGGTTGCCCGCGATGCTAGGCGCGCAATCGAAGGCCGTCCAGCGTTCTCATGCCTGCAAAATCAATCATCCCAACCTTCAAGCCGGGCGCGCAGCTTGCCGAGCGCCGACTTCTTGATCTGGCAGATCCGCGCCGCGCCGACATCGAGCACCTGGCCGATCTCCTCGAGGTTCATTTCCTCGACATAATAGAGCTGCAGCACCAGCGCCTCGCGCTCGGGCAGGTCGCCGACGGCATTGCTGATGGCGCGTTTGAGGTTGGCGCGCGCCAGATTGTCGAACGCATCGGGGGCGTCATCGGCGAACCATTCGCTGTGGTCCGAATAGACATCGTCGATCGATTCGTAGCGCACCGCCTGCGTCGCATTGTTGGCGATGCGGAAGGCCGCCACCGTCAGTTCGAGCTTTTCTGCCATTTCCTCGTCGGTCGGCGCGCGGCCGAGCAGGCCTTCAAGCCCCGATTTGACCTGCCCGAACTCGCGACGCCGGCGGATGGCCGAGCGCACCAGCGTCGCACTCTTGCGGAGCTGGTCGATCATCGAGCCGCGCACCCGCACTGTCGCATAGGTGGCAAACGCCGCATGGCCACGGTCCTCGAACCCCCGCGCCGCCTCGACCAGCGCCAGCATGCCGATCTGCACCAGGTCCTCGATCTCGATGGCGGTCGAAACGCGGGCATGGACGTGCCAGGCGATCTTGCGGACCAGCGCGAGATGCGTCCGCACCAGCCGCTCGGGGTCGGTCTGCACCAGCCGCGCCGGCGCATAGAGCGCCAGATCGAGTCCCAGTCGTGCGTCCATCGTTCAGTCTCCTGTGTGCGGGTTGGGTTGGGTCATGGCGCGTTGCCGCCGACCACAGCGGCGACATCGATCGCCTTGCCGTCGGGGATTTCGGTGAAGCTGAGCACGGCGGCATCGGGGAGCTGGCCCTTGAGCAGCCCCCAGATCGGCCGGCGCAGCAGCGGCGTGGTGATGACCGCGAAGCGCTGCGCGCTGGCGACCAACGGCTCGGAGGCGGCGCGCACAGCATCAGCGACGCGGCCGGCGAGCACCGGCTCGAACGGATAGGCGCTGCCGGGTGCGGCGCGCACGGCTTGCGCGAGCAGGTCTTCGAGCGCGCCGTCGAAGGTGATCGCGGTCAGCGGCTCACGGACGCCCGCTAGTTTCTGGACGATCAGCCCGGCGAGCGACGGGCGCAGCAGTTCGGTCAGGTCATCGGGATCGGTGGTGCGGCCGGCAATCGCCGCCAGCCCGGCAACGATGCGCCGCATGTCGCGCACCGGCACGCCTTCGGCGAGCAGGTTCTGCAGCACCGCGGTGACCGTCTGGAGCGACATCGTCTTGGGCACCAGCCCGCCGACGAGCTGCGGCTGCGTCTCGGCGAGCGTGTCGAGCAGCTTCTGCACCTCATCCTGGCCGAGCAATACCTGCGCCTGCCCCGTCAGCAGATGGTTGAGGTGCGTGCCGATGACGGTGGCAGCATCGACGACGGTGTAGCCGCTGGCGATGGCGAGATCGCGCAACGCCGGGTCGATCCAGCGCGCATCGAGCCCGAAGCTCGGGTCCTTGACGGCGCGGCCTTCGATGGGCGTGTCGATGGCACCAGCTTCGAGCGCCAGCAGATCGTCGGGCCAGGCTTCATCCTCGCCCGCGACCACGCCGTCGACGATGACGCGGTAGGCGAACGGGCTGAGCGCGATATTGTCGCGCACCCGCACGACCGGCACGACAAAGCCGAGTTCTTTCGACAATTGCCGCCGGATGCCGGTGATGCGCGCCATCAGCGGCGCGCCGACGGTTTCGTCGACCATGCCGACCAGCCCGTAGCCGAGTTCGAGCCCGACAGTGGCGCTGTCGCCGACGTCAGCCCAGTCGATGGTCGCAGTCGGCGCCGGCGCGGCCTCTACGGCGGGGGCGTCAGCCCGAGCGCGCAACCGCCACGCGAGTGCGCCGGCACCGGCTGCGGCCTGAACCACTGGAGTTGCGAATGAGTGACCTGCTGCTGAAACCTGCGAGTGAACGCGAGCCCCTGCAGGCCTCGTTCAGCGACGCCTCCAACCCCTTGGCGCTGGACGGCATCGAGTTCATCGAGTACGCCACCAGCCGCCCGCAGGCGCTGGGCCAGGTGCTGGAGATGATGGGCTTCCGTCCGATCGCCCGGCACCGCTCGCGCGAGGTGCTGCTGTACCGGCAGGGCGGCATGAACGTCATCATCAACGCCCACGCCGGCGGCCTGCCGCGCACCGTGCAGCCGAGCGAGACGCCGGTGATCGCGGCCATCGCGCTGCGCGTGCGCGACGCCGC
>CALDHQ010000246.1 GCA_937894055.1 uncultured Polymorphobacter sp. | reverse complement strand
AATAGCCCGCGAAAACTGCACCTTTTACGAGTACAGACTTGTGAATTGATCATCAAGTTAATGCTATCGCCTTATAATAATTGAACATTAATATGCATCATATTTGACATATTGGAACAGTGAGCCCCCTCGCTTTCACATTTCTGATAGCTTAAAAAATCGTGCAGCGGTCACCCCTGCCCGCCGGAGGCCCTTCACTTCGGCGTCAGAATCTTCTTCTTCTGCGCCTCATACTGGTCGCGCGTGATCACCCCGCCGGCATAGGCCTTTTCGATCTGCGTCAGTTGCGCCTTTTGGCTCGCGCTGACCGGCGCGGGTGCGGGGGTGGTGGCGCACGCGGCGAGTAGCAGCGCGGCGGACAGGGCGACTGCGCGCATCGGTTTAGCGAGCACCCAGCGCATAGAGGAACTCGGCATAGCCCAGTGCCGCGCCGTCGAAGCCGCGGACTTTGGGGTTGGCCGATTCAATGACGTAGAATTCGTTCGGGGCGTGGGCGCCGCTGCCGAGGCCGAAGCCGAAGTGGCCGGCGGGCAGGTTGAGCGGCGGGCCGGTGAACAGATAGCCGGGCCAGCTGCCGGCGAGGCGCACGTTCATCACCGGATCGATGCCGTTGGCCTTGTAGACCGCGGCTTGCGTCTTGATGAGGGCGCTGTCGATCGAGGTGGTGGTCGGGTCATAGCCGCCGCTCATCTTGACCTCGATATCGCCGTAGCCGCGTTTGGCGAGGTGCGCCTTGAGCTTGGCGAGGCTGTCGGCGGCAGTCATGTCGGGGACGATGCGCATGTCGATTTTGGCGACCGCTTTGCCGGGCAGGACGGTCTTGCCGCCGGGGCCGGTATAGCCCGCGACGAGGCCTTCGATGTTGACGGTGGGACGGCTGGTGTTGCGGGTAATGGCTTCTTCCCAGCTGATGTTATCGACCCATTGCGTCACGCCGAACGACTTCTTCGCGGCCGCCTCGCTGGTGCGCTTGGCATAGTCGGCGTTGAGCGCCTTTTCCTGCGGCGTCAGCGGCCGGACATTGTCGCCGTAACCGTCGATCATCGGCGTGTTGCCGTCATCCGAAACCAAAGTGTCGAGCGCCTTGACCAGTCGCCACGCCGGGCTGTCGATGCTGGCCTTGTAGCTCGAGTGGATGTCGGTTTTGGGCCCCTTGCCCCATTTTTCGCCGCTGGCGATGAGCTCCAATTCGATGATGCCCTTGGCGCCGAGGTTGATCGTCACGCCGCCGTCGGCGTTTTGCGACGCGAACGGCATGAACACGCTTTCGCAGCGCTTGAGCGCCGCCATCACATCGGCGCGGTGGACGACTTCATGGAAGTTCGGCGAGCCGATTTCCTCCTCGCCTTCACCGACGAACACCAGATTGACCGGCAGTTTGCGGCCCGTCGCCTTGAACGCGTGGAGTGCTGCGAGGAACGTCGCCTGCGGGCCTTTCTGGTTGGTGGCGCCGCGCGCAACAAGGCTGAGGCCGACGCCGGGCTTGTCGACGAGTGCGCCGTCGAACGGCGGCACCACCCATTCGCTCGGGTCGGCCTGCTTGACGTCGTACATGAAATAGACGCCGATGGTGCGCTTGGCGCCGGCGTCGAGATGCGCGAACACGCCGGGCTTGCCGCTGGTCGGCACGACTTCGGCGTGGTTGAAGCCGGCGTCCTTGAGCAGCTTGACCAGATGCTCGGCGCCTTCAGGGTAGCCGCGGTTTTCGGCGGCGATTGAAGGCAGGCGGATCCAGTCCTGCAGGCGCTTGACGTTGGTGTCGTGCGATTTTGCCAGCTCGGCGGCGAGCGCTTGCAGATCGGCGGGCTTGGCCAAAGCCACCTGCGGCATCGCCAAGGCGGCGGCGCCAAGTGCGGCACCCTGCAGCATGGTCCGACGTGCAATAGGATCGGTCATCACAATCTCCCTGTTTTCAAGGCGATGCTAGACGCTGTTTGCCCAAACGAAAAGGGGCGAACCTTGCGGCCCGCCCCCAATCGTCAGACTGTCTTGGCAGCGCTTAGAAGCGCATACCGAAGCCGCCCCAGACCTGGTTGGTCGAAACGTCGTCCTGGTAGTTCGTGTAGCGATACTCGACCTTACCGTAGAACGATTCACCGAAGGCCTGTTCGATACCGGCAGCGAGGCGGAAACCGCCATAGCTCTGCGAATCTTCGACGGTCACGCCGCCGACCGGGGTGATGTAGTACTTGACGTTCTGGTTGGCGTAGCCGAGGCCGCCGTACAGCAGCGTCGAGTCAGCAACCTTGAAGCCAGCGCGCGCCATTGCCGAGAAGTTCACGCCCATGTTGGCGTTGACGTTCGGGCGGCCGAGCAGGCAGGCGCTGGTGCCATCCGGGCAGAGCATGTCGGTGTAGCTCTGGGTGCTGCCCGAAACGTTGCCGAGCACGCCGATGATGACGGTTTCCGAGATCGGGAAGTCGTAGCCGACTTCAGCGCCGTAGCCGAACGCGCTGCTCGAATTTTCGAAGTTGGTGCCGAAAGCGTCGACATAACCGATCGAGGTCGAGTTCCAGCCGCCCTGCAGTTCGGCGCGGAAGCCGCTGAATTCAGCAGCAGCAGCCGGCATAGCAGCAGCGGCGGTCGCCAGAACAGCAGCAACAGTAAGAGTGCGCAACATAGTTATCTCCTATAGTGAACCCGCGATGAATAACGCGAGTCAAGTGCAACAGAAATGAAACAAACCGCAATGCTCAAACAATAAGCGAGAAAAACGGCGGCGAAGTTCCCTGTTGCAGCGCCAGATAGTGGCTAGGTTCCGGATTTGCCAGTGCAATCGGCCAAAAATCCATAAAATGGCTCAAACTGTTGCTAGCATGTCACACTGTACCATCGGCCAGGCGCGGCCGCCCGACCCAGCGCGCGTGGCGCCCGAACACCAGCCGGTTGAGCGCCAGCGCCAGCGCGATGCACGCCAGCAACGTCACCAGCATCAGGTGGATATAGTGCACCGGCGTCCACAGGAACGTGAACACCGCGTACAGCCCGACCCCGAACAGCAGCGCCGCCATCATCGCGCGCGCATCGACATCGGTGAACAGCAGCCCGACGATGAACACCGACAGGATCGGCATCGACAGCAGGCCGTTCAATTGCTGCACGAGGTTGATGATCGAGTCCGCGCCCGAATAGACCGGCACCAGCGCAATCGACACGAGCATGAACGCCAGCGAGATGATGCGGTTGAGGCGCCCGACATCGGGCTTGGCGGTCAGGAACTTTTCGTGGAGGTCGCAGACATACAGCGTCACCGATGAATTGAGCACCGAGGTGTAGCTGGTCAGCACCGCCGCCAGCATGAACGCCGCGAACGCCCCCGACAGCCAGCCGGGCATCACCGCTGCGACCACGCGGCCATAGGTCGCATCGCCGATGTCGCCGAACAGCTTGTAGCCCGCGACACCCGGCAGCACGACGACCGCCGGCACGATCAGGATGCGGATGGCGACCGCCGCCAACACGCCCTTTTGCCCCTCGCGGATCGACGGCGCCGCCATGGCGCGCTGGGTGATCGTCTGGTTGGTACTCCAGTAGAACATCTGAATGAAGATCATGCCGGTCAGCAGTGTCGGCCACGGGATCGGCGAATCCGGGCCACCGACCATCGACAGCCGTTCGGGCGGGATGCCCGAGAAATCGAAATTGATCGCCGCCAGCGCCAGAAACGTCACCAGCAGCGCCATGCCGAGCACGCCGACGCCCGAAATCGTGTCATAGACCGCGACCGCGCGCAGCCCGCCGCCGACCGCATAGGCGGTGCCCATCACCGCCATCGCGGCGGCAATCCACAGCACCGGCAGATCGACCCCGAACATCGACTTCAGGAACAGCGCCCCCGTGTAGAGCATGATCGGCAAGTAGATGAAAACATTGCCGAGCAGGAACAGCACCGACACCAAAGCCCGCAGCTGGATCGAACCGTATTTGCGTTCGAGCAGCTCGGTCGTGGTCGTGCAATTGTTGCGGTAATAGATCGGCAGGAAGATGAACGCGAGCATCAGCAGCCCGACGATCGCCGACAATTCCCACCACGCCAGCAGCAGCATCTGGTTGCCGTTCATGCCGACGAGCTGATCGGTCGACAGGTTGGTCAGCGTGATCGACCCGGCGATGAACGGCCAGGTCAGGTTGCCGCCCGCCAGGAAATATTCGCGGTTGGAGTCGGTCGATCGCCCGCCCATGCGGCGCACGGTGAACGTCGTCGCCAGCGCCATCAGCAGCGTCAGCCCGCCGAACACCAGCCATTGCAGCCCATTTGCGGTCATGCCGCCTCCCCCCTGTTAATCCGTGTCGAACCCCAGCGTCATCTGCCAGTCGAACGTCGCGCCCGGCCGCAGCACCGGTAACGCGTCGGGCAGCGCCTGCGGCTCGAACGCGATGCCGCCGTGGCGCCCGATAGCTTTTCCGCCATGCCCCGGCGGGCCGCCTGCCAGCCCAACGCCGGTATAGACGACCAGCGCCGGTTGCGGGCTGGTGACCACCAACCGTCGTCCCGATGCCGGATGGCCGAGCACCGCCGCCGCGCCGTTGCCGCGCACAAAGACATGGTCGATACCGCCCGCCGCCACTGCCTGCGGGTCGGTCGAGGCAAGGATGTCGCCCAGCCGCTGTGGCGTGCGCAGATCGAACACCGTGCCATCGACCGGCGCAGCACCCGCCGTCACCTGCCCCGCACCGCTCGGGTAATAGGCCGGCGCATCG
>CALDHQ010000245.1 GCA_937894055.1 uncultured Polymorphobacter sp. | reverse complement strand
TGCACCCGTAAAGACTGACCACATTCACGCTGTGTAGGCAGCGTTTGCGCTATGCAGAACCGCGCCCTCCAGTCACACAAACGCACCGATTCCGACACCATCCCAAACAAATGGTGCAGGCCTGCGGCCTGCCCGCCGGAGGCTCTTTCTGCCTAAGGCGTCAGCACCATCTTCAACGCCCCTGACGCACGGCTATCGAACGCCGCATAGGCGTCGCTACCGGCGCTCAGCGGCAGCGTGTGGCTGATGTAGCGTTCGGGCTTGAGGCGGCCCGACTGCACCAGCGGGATCAGTGCCGGCCATTCTTCGGGAACCGAGCAGGTGCCGATGCGGAAGGTGAGGCCGGCGGCGAAGGCGCGTTCGAGCGGGAAGGCGAAGCGCCGCGATTGCTGGACGCCGATGACCGACACTGTGCCGCGGCGGGTGACCAGCCGCAGCGCCAGATCGACGGTGGCGTCATGGCCGACGGCTTCGATGACGCAATCGACCTTGCGGCCATGGGTGGCCTCGCGGATGTGTTCGAGCGCTTCATCGGGGGATAGCGCGATTGCGCCTGATTCTGCCGCCAATGCCCGGCGTTCGGCGATGGGGTCGATGGCGAAGACCACACCGGCGCCCATGACAAAGGCGCTGTCGACCGCCATCAGGCCGATCGGGCCGAGGCCGATGACCGCGACGCTGCTGCCGGGGCGGATATCGGCGTTGCGCGCGCCGAACCAGGCGGTGGCGAGCGCGTCGGTCATCATCAGCGCCTGGTCGCGGCTGATGCCTTCGGGGATCTTGACGGCGTTGGCATCGGCGGCGGGCACGCGGAAGGCTTCGGCCTGCACGCCCTGCAGCTTTGCCGACAGCCCGTAGCAGCCGCCACCGTTGGTTTCACAGCCGATGACATTGCCCGACAGGCACGACCGGCAGGCGCCGCAGCCGACGGCGGCGGGCATCATCACCTTGTCGCCGACCTTGAGCCGGTTGACGCCGCGGCCGATCTCGACGACTTCGCCGACGGCTTCATGGCCGACGCAGAAGCCGACATCTTCGGAAAAGCCGTGGCCGTGATAGATGTGCAGGTCGCTGCCGCAGATCGAGCAGGCATCCATCTGGATAATCGCGTCACGGTCGGATTCGAGGCGCGGATCGTCCATGCTGTCGAAGCGGATATCGCGTTCGCCGAAGTAGCGCAGCGCCTTCATGGGTCAGATCTCCAGCCGGTAGAATTTGGTCGCGCTGCCGGCGTAGAGCGCGGCCTTTTCGGACGCCGATGCGCCGGCGGTGATGCGCTTGAAGGCGTTCCACAGCGTCGGGTAATCGGCGCCCCAGCGATCGACGGGGAAGTTGCTTTCGAACATGCAGCGGTCGGCGCCGAACGCGTCGATGCAGGTTTCGATATAGGGGCGCCACAGTTCGGCGAGCGTGCTCGATGACGGGCGCACATCGGGGCCCATGCCTTCAAAGCCGACGAACGGCATCGCCAGCCCGCCGAGCTTCATCATCACGTTCGGGCAGGCGGCGAGTGCGCGGACGCTGGCTTGCCACGTGGCGAAGCGGTCGTCGCGGCGGCCGGCGTATTTGCCCAAGCCTAACGGCGTGCCGACATGGTCGACGACCATCGCGACTTCGGGGAAGGTGCGCGCCAGATCGGCGGCGCCGGGCAATTGCGGTTCGACCACCCACAGGTCGAGCGACAGCTTGCGCGCCGCGAAATGCCCGACGGCCTTGCGGACATTGGGGTCGGTGGTCAGGTCGGGTGCGGCGTGCGCCAGCGGACCAAGCACCGCACCATCGGGGTCATGCGCCATCATGTGGCGGATGCCGCGGAAGCGCCCGTTCCCCGCTGCGATATGCGCGTCGAGCACCGCGGCGACGCCGTCGCCCAAGCCCAGATCGGCATGGCCGACGATACCGGCGCACGCGCGCATCGCGCCATAGACGCCGCTCGCCGACATGGCGGCGACACCGTTGACGAACTCGGTTTCGCCCACCGGCTTCATCGCGTCGGGGCCGCTGGCGCGGTAGAAGGCGCCGCACTGGACGAACACCGTGGCGATGACGTTGTGCCCCGACCCGGTGTCGGCGAGCAGCTCGTCGAGCAGGTAGCGCGGGCTCTGGCGCAGGATCGCGTCGAACGGGTGCGTCTGCGCCGGCAGGTGCGCCAGCCGCATGCGCCAGTCCCACAGATGGTGGTGCGGATCGACGATCGGCAGTTCGGGTTCGAGGATGGTTTCGCTCATATCTTGCTCTCCCGGCCTTCCCAGAATGGCGCGCGCAGCTTGCGCTTGAAAATCTTGCCCGAATCCTCGCGCGGCAATTCACCGGCGAAGTCGATGCGGCGCGGCACCTTGAAGCCCGCGAGCCCGCGGCGCAGTTCGGCGCGCAGGCTGTCGGCGTCGAGCGTCACGCCGGGCATCGGTTGGACCACCGCCATGACGCTTTCGCCGAACTCCTCGTCGGGGATGCCGAACACCGCGCAATCGGCGACGCCGGGCATCTTGTGCAGCTCGGCCTCGATTTCGGCGGGGTAGATGTTGGCGCCGCCCGAGATGATCATGTCGTTCTTGCGGTCGCACAGATAGAGGAAGCCGTCGGCGTCGAAATAGCCGACATCGCCCGGCGTGATGAGCCCGGCCTTTTCCATCGCGGCACGCTTTTCGGGGGCGTTGCGATAGGTGAAATCGGCGGCGTTGCGGCCGCGACCGATGACTTCACCGATGGTGCCGGCGGGCACGTCATTGCCCGCTTCATCGACAACGCGGACATCGATGCCCGGCATGACGCGGCCGACCGAGCCGGGGTGCGCGAGCCATTCCTCGGCGGTCAGGTTGGTGACATTGCCCATTTCGGTCGAGCCGTAATATTCGTTGATCACCGGCCCCCACCATTCGATCATCGCGCGCTTGACCGGCGGCGGGCAGGGCGCGGCGGCGTGCGTGACATAGCGCAGCGAGCTCAGGTCATATTTATTGCGCACCTCGGCGGGCAGCCGCAGCAGCCGGTTGAACATGATCGGCACCATGTTGAGGTGCGTGATGCGGCGTTCCTCGATCAGCTTGAGCAGCTCTTCGGCGTCGAAGCGCGGCACGATGATGACGTTGGCGCCGGCGCGGATCGAAAACCCCGAATGGGCGTTCGGCGCGGCGTGGTAGACCGGGCCGATGATCGCCGTGACGATTTCGGCGGGGTCGCGCCGGCCTTCGAGATAGTCGGTATAACCGTATGACCAGCCGAGCATGCGCGTCGTCGCGGCCGCCTGTTCGGGGGTGAAGGTGTCGCGCCAGACGCCCTTGGGGCGGCCGGTGGTGCCCGATGTGTAGATGATCGTGCTGGGGGCGACTTCGGGTTCGCGCGCCCAGGGTGCGGCCTTGTCGAGCAGTTCATGCCACACCGGCAGTCCCGGCGGCAGGTCGCCCGACACGCCGTACGCCGACTGGATTTCGGGGGGCGTCGCGACCACCACGACCTTGAGGCCTTCGGGTATCGCTGACGCAATCGGCGGCAGCAGATCGGCGTGGATGAGCAGCAGCTTGACGCCGCTGTCGCGCAGCAGATAGCCGGCCTCGTCGGGGGTGTAGTGCCAGTTGACCGGCACCGGATAGACGCCGAGCAGCCCGGCGCCGAAGCTTGCTTCGAAGAACGCGAGGTCGTTGCGCAGGTATAGCGCAACGCCGTCGCCCTTCTGGATGCCGAGTTCGGCAAGCACGGTGGCCGCGCGCGCGACGCGGTCATTGAATTCCGCCGCGCTTAAAGTGCGGTCACCGCTGCTCACCCAACCCATGACGTCCTCCCCAGTTCGCGACTTCTATGCATCATTTGATGCACCCAGCCCGCTCATCCCGAGCGAAGTCGAGGGACACGCCCAACCGTCGGTCTGTCCCTCGACTTCGCTCGGGATGAGCGGGGCAGGGTAACGCAAACATGTTTTAGCGCGCGTTCATCGCATTATATTCGCGGATCTTTTGCTTGCCGAGTTGCGACATGTGCACCTCGTCGGGACCGTCCGCCAGCCGCAGGAAGCGGTTCAAGGTGAAGAAGCCCGCAACGACGGTGTCATCGCTGACGCCCATGCCGCCGTGCGCCTGGATGGCGCGGTCGGTGACGGTCTGCGCCATTTGCGGGGCGACGACCTTGATCGCGGCAATCAGGTCCTTGGCGACGACATTGCCGAAGCGGTCCATCTGGTCGGCGGCCTTGAAGGTCAGTAGCCGCGCCATTTCGATCTCGCAGAACGACTTGGCGACATCCTGGCGGATGCTGCCCTGGTCCGAAAGCTTCTTGCCGAAGGCGACGCGGTTTTCGACGCGGCGTGCCATGATCTCGAGCGCGCGCTGCGCCTGGCCGATCGAGCGCATGCAGTGGTGGATGCGGCCTGGCCCGAGGCGGCCCTGCGCGATTTCGAAGCCGCGGCCTTCGCCGAGGATGAGATTGCCGGCCGGCACGCGGACGTTTTCGAAGCGCATTTCGGCCTCGCCACCCGGCGAGTTCTTCGACCCGAACACCGTGAGGTTGCGGACGATGGTCACGCCGGGCGTGTTCGCCGGCACGATGATCGTCGAATGCTGACGGTGGCGCGGGTTGTCGAGCAAGGTCTTGCCCATCACCAGCAACAGGCTGCAACGCGGGTCCATGACCCCTGAAATCCACCATTTGCGGCCGTTGAGGACATAGTCGTCACCGTCGCGCAGGATGGTCAGTTCGATGTTGGTGGCGTC
>CALDHQ010000244.1 GCA_937894055.1 uncultured Polymorphobacter sp. | reverse complement strand
GCGCCGAAACGCGCGTCGAGTGCGCCGAAATCCCCCGAGCCGGCGACCGCCGACGCCAACAGCCCGCGGTAGGCCGCACGCGGGATCGCCTTGGCGCCGAAGTGGCTGAGGTGTTCGGTCAGAAACTGCGTGTCGAGCAAGCTGAAGCCACCAAAACGCAACCGCGCCACCAGATGCGCCAGCGCTACCTTCGAGGCATCGCGCACCCGGGTGAACATGCTTTCGCCGAAGAACGCCGCGCCGATCTTGACGCCGTACAGGCCGCCGACCAGTTCGCCGTCCTGCCAGCATTCGACCGAATGGGCCGCGCCGCGTTCGAACAGCGCGGTATAGGCCTCGGTTATCGTCGCGTTGATCCAGCTTTCCTCGCGCCCTTCGGCGGCGGCGGCGCAACCGGCCATCACATCGGCAAACGCCCGGTCGGCGGTGACCTGGAAGCGGTCGGCGCGGATAACCTTGGCGAGCGACCGCGGCAAGTGGAAACCGTCCAATGGCAACACGCCGCGAATCTTGGGCTCGACCCAGAACACGTCGGGCGACGAACGCGTTTCGCCCATCGGAAACATGCCGGCGCCATAGGCACGCAGCAGCAGGTCAGGGTCGAGATGCTGGATTTGCTGGGAAGGCGGGGGGATGATGGTCATGGCAGGAAGCGAAGAGCCTCCGGCGGGCAGGGCTGAGCCCTGCACCCATTAATTGGCGCACTACAAATGGGTGCAGGCCTCAGGCCTGCCCGCCGGAGGCCCTTTTTCTTCAAGGCAACATCACCTGCCGGATCGCCCGCCCGCTGGCGAGCTCGTCGAGCAGGTGGTTGATGTCCGATAGCGGCGACGTCGAGGTCAGCAGCCGTTCGACGGGCAGCCGGCCGGCGCGCCACAGTGCGATGTAGCGCGGAATGTCGCGCGACGGGATCGACGAGCCCATGTAGCTGCCCATCAGTGTCTTGCCGTCGCCGACGAGCGAAACGGCGGGGATTTCGAGCATTTCGGCGGGGTTGGGCAGCCCGACGGTGATGGTGCGGCCGCCGCGGCGCGTCGATTTGTAGGCGTCCGCCAGCACCTTGGCGCGGCCGACCGATTCGATCGCGACATCGGCGCCACCGTTTGTCAGCGCGGCGATGGTGGCGGCGGCGTCATCGGGGTGGACGGCGGCAGTGGCGCCGAGTTCGAGCGCGAGATCGCGCTTGGCGGCGACAGGATCGACGGCGATGACCGGTTGCGCGCCGGCGGCGAGCGCGCCGAGCAAGGCGGCCAGCCCGACGCCGCCGAGGCCGTAGAGCGCCACCGACTCACCGGGGCGTACTGCCGCGGTGTTGAACACCGCGCCGACGCCGGTCAGCACCGCGCAGCCGAACAGTGCGGCGATTTCGGGGGCGATGTCCGACGGGATCTTGACCGCCGAGCGCTCGTCGATGACCGCATGCGTTGCGAACGCCGACACGCCCATGTGGTGGTGGACGGCATGGCCGTTTTCTTCGAGGCGGCTGCCGCCGCGCATCAGCAGACCGGCGCCGTTCGCGGCCGCACCCGCGGCGCACAGATAGCCCTGGCCGCTGGCGCACGTCGGGCATTTGCCGCACGCCGGCAAGAACGCGAGCACGACGCGGTCGCCGGGCGCGAAGCTGCTGCCGGGGCTTGATTCCAGCACCGTGGCGGCGGCTTCGTGGCCGATCGCCATCGGCATCGGGCGCGGCCGGTCGCCGTTGACCACCGACAGATCCGAATGGCACAGCCCGCAGGCGTCGATTTTGACGAGCAGTTCGCCTTCGCGCGGTGGTGCCAGGTCGAGCGCGGCGATGCGCATGGGCTGCGTGTCGGCAAACGGCCCGACGGCGCCGATGGCATCGAGGACGGCGGCGGTAATCTTCATGTCAAACTCCGTGACGCTACTTCAACACTACCCGGTGACCCGAGCGGCTGTTCGAATCAAAGCGCGCGGATCAGCGTCCGCACAACGCCGATCCACGGTGCATCGGCAATGACCAACTGCCGCGCGCCCGGGGTGAGCGGCAGGATCTGCAACATGCTGCCATCGGTGCCGGCGAGGCGCCCGAACGCAAAGCGCCCGGCAGCGCGTGGCACCAGTACGTCGCGGTTGACGGCGGTGGCGAAGTCTTCGGGCCCCAGGCGTTCGAGCCACAGCGAATCGCCGGTGCGATAGTCACCGACCGCGGCTTCGACGAGCACGCCGACGAAGCTACCTTCGGGCATCGGCGGCAGCAGCGCCTGTTCGCGCTTGGGCGCGCTGATGCCCAGCGAGGTAAGGACCGCCGCGAGCGGCACGTCGACGCGGTCGGGCAAGGTGACGAGGTCCGACGGCTCGACACCGAGCGCGCCGGCAATGCGGTTGAGCCAGCCGACCGACACGGTGCGCATGCCGGTTTCGAGCCGGCCGATGGTCTGCGCCGTCGTCGGCGGCACGCAGGCGGCGGCAACTTCATGCAATGTCATGTGCTTCGATTTGCGGACATCGCGGATGCGAGTGATCATGGTTTGGCTTTCCTGAACCGTATCGGTTCGCCTCTGTCCTACAACCATGCAGTTATGGCAAGGACTGATTCGCACATTCCGCAAATTTGTTGGAGACCTGCCATGTCGCACGCCCGCAAAACCCGTCCCGAAGCCCAAGATGTCGCGCTGCCCGATGCGCGCAACCGGCTGCTCGCCGAAAAGCGCCTGTCGCCGTCGGACGCCATCGACCGCGTCCGCGTCACCGTCAATCTCGCCGAATCGCCACTCGGCTGGCTGATGCGGCGCGGCATGGTGACCCCGGCGCAGTTCGACGCCGGTGAACGGTTGCGCGGCGATTTCATGCGCGCCGGCCAAGCGCCGCGCACGACGATGAGCTGGGACGGCGCGCCCGCCGCCCGCGGCGCCCGCAGCGCCCCCGATGCCATCGACCCCGGCAGCGCGCAGATTGCCGCGAAGGCACGCTTCGAAGCTGCTGTTAATGCAGTGGGCAGCGGGCTGTCGGACATTTTGTGGCGCGTCATTTGCATGGGCGACGGGCTGGAAACCGCCGAACGCAGCCTCGGCTGGCCGTCACGCGCGGGCAAGCTGGTGCTTTTGCTGGCGCTCGACCGGCTCGATACGCACTATGCGGGTGGCGGGCGCTGACCATCGCGGGGCTGGGCTTGGCGGCCATGATGACTTAAACGCCGCGCAGGAACCAAGGGGATTTGTCATGACACTGCGCGCTTTGCTGGCCTGGATGTTGCTGCTGGTGATGCCGGTCGCGGTGCAGGCCGACGCGGTGGCGCCGGGCAATCCCGTCGCGGTCGCCTCGGGCGTCACCTATGAGTTGATCGGCAGCTACGACAAGACGCGGCTCGACAAGATTCTGTCGTCGGAGCTGCAGAACTTCATGTCGAGTTCCACGGTCCCGCATGAGTTTGACGGCAAGTTTGCACCGGCGCGCTACGATGTCCGGCTGTACCGCGTCACCTATCGTTCGGTGGTGCCCGAACTCGGTAACCGGCCGACGATCGCATCGGGCCTGGTGGCTATCCCCGAAAACGGTGTGCGCGGCGCGCAGACCCTGCCGGTGGTGTCGTACCAGCACGGCACGGTGTTCGACAAAAGCTGGGTGCCGTCGAACCCCGACAGCTCGGCCGAAACCCGAATCATGATCGCGGCATTCGCGGCGCAGGGTTATGTGGTGATCGGTGCCGACTATTTCGGGCGCGGCATTTCCGACCTGCCCGACAGCTACCTCGTCAAGCGCAGCACGCAGCAGGCGGCGTATGACATGCTGGTCGCGGCGAACGACGTGCTGAAGGCGCAGCAGGTGACGCCGGGCAAGCTGTTCGTCAGCGGCTGGTCGCAGGGCGGCTGGGGAACGATGGTTTTCCTGCAGCGGCTGGAGGAACTCGGCGTCAAGGTGACGGCGGCAGCGGCGGCGAGTGCGCCGGTCGATGTCTATCTGACGATCAACCGCTGGATGGGTAACCCGCAGCCGGTCGATGCGGTTTACCTGCCGGGCTGCGCGGCGCTGCAGCTGCAGGCGCAGGAATATTACCTGCAACAGGGTGGCCTGACCGAATCGGCGATCAACCCGCAATACCTCGCCGCGTCGAGGGCGTTTTACGCCGGCAAGATGAGCTGGGAGGATTTCTACAAGGCCACCGGCCCCAAGCTGACGGGCTTCATGCGCCCCGAATTCGTCGCCGCCGGTGCGACCGGCATCGCGCCGTATTGGCAGGTGCTGCAGGACAATCAGGCGTATCGCTGGAAAAGCGTGACGCCGCTGCGCGCCTATATCGGCGGCAGCGACGAGGTCACGCCCGAATATATCGGCAAGCTTCCGGAAGCGACGCAGGCGCTGCTCGGCGGCGCGCCGGCAACCACCATCAACGCCGGTGCGAAGGCCGACCACCGCGGCGTGTTCATATTCGGCGTGCTCGACCAGAAGGTCTGGTTCGACAGCCTGCTGAAATAACCACCAAGTGCCGGGTGCAGGGGCAAGCCCCTGCCCGCCGGAGGCCCTTAAGCCGCCTGCGCCGCCGCGAACACGTCAGTCGCCGTGCTGCCCGCGAATGATCGCGCCGTCTCGACCGCACCGACGGCGAACGGCGTCGGCACCAGGCCGAAGCGCTGCGTGAAGCGGCGTGCATCGACATGGTAGGGCCGGTCCCACTGGAAGCGCATTTCGGCCATTTAGATCGGAAGAGCACACGTCTGAACTCCAGTCACGCCAATGTATCTCGT
>CALDHQ010000243.1 GCA_937894055.1 uncultured Polymorphobacter sp. | reverse complement strand
AGCACGCCGAGATCGAACAGCGGATCGCCGAGCGTCGCCATGTCCCAGTCGATGACCGCCTGCGCTTCGAGCGCATCGGGGTCGACGAGCATGTTGTCGAACTTGAAATCGCTGTGGACCAGCGCGGCGGGGGCATCGGCGGGCAGATTTGTGCGCAGCCATGCGGTGATGCGCGCGACGCTGGCGGGCGCATCGCCATCGGGCCAGACGGCAGCGGCGCGGCGCGCCCAGCCTTCGACCTGACGGCCGAGGAAGCCGGTCGGCTTGCCCAGACCTTCGAGTCCGACACTGGCCGGGTCGAGCCCGTGCAGTGCGGCCATTGCGGCTATCAGCGCGCTGGTCAGCCGCGCGGGCGCATCATCGGGCAAACCGGCAGGCAAGGTGCCGCCGATGGCAATGCCGGAGCGGTATTCGATCAGCTGGAACGGCGCGCCGAGCACCGACACATCCTCGCAGAACGCGATGCCGAGTGGTGCCAGCGGGTAGCCGGCGTTGAGCCGCGACAGCACGCGCCATTCGCGCGCCATGTCATTGGCGCCCTCGGCGGCCGGCCCCGGCGGCGGGCGGCGCAGCACTGCTGGCGCGCCGTCGAGCGTCACCAGATAATTGAGGTTCGCCAGCCCGCCGGCGAACTGGCGCGGCGGCGTGCCGAGGTCGAGCCGGTGCCCCGCCGCGTCCAGCCAGGCAGCCAGGCGCGGCCAATCCTGCGGGATAGTGGCATCACGGAAACTCATAGGATGAGCCGCATGGCGCAACGCCATTCAGGCTTGAGACCGGCGCTGGCCTCGCGGCGCAAAATCGCGCGCAGCCAGCCCGGCGTGGCGTCAGGGGTGAGGATGACAAATCCCTGCCGCGCATAGAAGGGCGCGTTCCACGGCAGCGTGCGGTCGGTGGTCAAGGTCAGGCTCGCCAGCCCGCGCGACCGCGCCGCCGCAATCGCCGCGCCTAGCAACGCGCTGCCGATGCCGCGCCGCTGCGCGGTCGCCGCTACCGACAGTTCGAGGATGTGCAGGTCGTCGCGACTGGCTTCGGCAAGCAGCATACCGTTGCAGCGCCCGGCGTCTTCGCTGACCCACAAAGTTGCCGCTGCGCAGGCGGCTTCAAAATCCTCGAGCGGCGTCGGCGGGTGGTCGGCGGCGAAATCCATGTGCGTGCCGCGAAACAGCTCGCCCGCCGACAGCTGGACATCGGCGAGCTGCGCCAAATCGGCGGCACGCGCCAGCCGCACCGCAGGTGCCCCCGTCATGCGTGAACGAGCGTGCCGACCCCGGCGCGGGTGAAGATTTCGAGCAGCATGGCGTGCGGAATGCGGCCATCGAGGATGACGGCGGCGTCAACACCACCCTGCACCGCGCCGACGCAGGTTTCGATTTTCGGGATCATGCCGCCCGAAATCGTGCCGTCATCGACCAGCCCGGCAATGGCAGACGGCGTCAGGTCGGTGAGCAAAACGCCGTCCTTGCCAAGCACGCCCGCGACATCGGTGAGCAGGAACAGCCGCGCCGCGCCCAGCGCCCCGCCCGCCTCGCCACCCTGGCGCGTCACCATGGGCACGCCGATGAGGTCGGCCAGCAGCTGGGCCCACAGGGGGCTGCGGGCGCCGCCGCCGACCAGGCTGAGTTCGCGCACTTCGCCGGGTTGCACGCCCAGGCTGTGCCAGCCGTCGAGCAGGCCGAAGCGGAAGTTGAACCCGCCACCGCGTCCAGCAGGTTCTGCGGGCCGTCGGCCGCCATCGAGGTGGCTGGCCGCATCGCCGCCACCAGCACCACCGGCTTGGCCGGCGCCAGCACACGCTGCAGCAGCCAGGCGGTTTCTTCCAGCGTGTCGGTGCCGTGGGTGATGACCACGCCACTCACGTCGTCGCGCGCCAACTCGGTCGCCAGCAGCCGCACCAGCGCCTGCCAGACAGCGTGCGACATGTCCTTGCTGTCCAGTTGGGCCAGCTGCACGCAGCGCAGCGGCACGCCGGCCAGGGCCGGGACGGCGGCGAACTCCGCCGGGAAGGTGACGGTGGTGTCCTTCTTGTCGCCCGCCTTCAGGCCGGCGAGCTGCTTGGACATGCCCGGGAGCAGGCCCTCGTTGGCGCCCTCGACTTCCTCCCAGGTCTGCGGGGCGGCGGCATAGATGGCCTTGTCGCCGACAGTCTCGGTCAGCGGCTTGCCGTCGGGGGCGGTATAGGTGCGGTCCGGCTCCAGGGCGCGGGTCAGGGTCTTGCCGC
>CALDHQ010000242.1 GCA_937894055.1 uncultured Polymorphobacter sp. | reverse complement strand
AGCAGGGGTAGTATTTTCTTTCGATTCCCGGGGATACTTTTCCTCCAGCCAACGGGCGACCCGGGCCAGGTCCCAGGCGGGCGTGGCCGGGGAGGGAACAGGGGCGCGGCCCGGCGTCCACCGCCCGGTGGCCGCGGCCGTCGACGGTCGGGCGGCGTCGAGGGCGGCATCGACTTTCGGCAGATGGCACTCGGCGCGCGCAGCGGCACGGGCCAGATCTCCCGTGCCACGCACCATGATCTGGGTGCGGTTTTCAAGCTCTATGGCAGCCTGCAGGCTGGCGGCCTCGTGGGCGTCCGGGGCGGGCTCCGCCTCCTCCCGCCTGAGCGAGCCGTCGGGCTGGCGGAGGAAGTACACGTGCTGCGGCTCGCGGTCGGCGACCACCACCGCCAGCCCGGCGAGCGGCGGCGATGCGGCCGTCGTGCCGGCAACCAGTGCCGCCAGCGGTTCAGCCGCCAGCGTCGGTGCCGGCATCAGCACCAGCATCGGGGCCAGCACCAGCGTCGCGACGCGGAGGACCAAATTCATGCTGGCAAGGTCAGGCCGGCCCCATGCGGAACGCGCAGAACTTGTTGCCTTCGGGATCGCGGAAATAGCCGGCGTAGAACGCCTGCGGCCCTTCATCACCGCGCAGCCCCGGCGCGCCTTCATCGCTGCCGCCGAGCTCAAGCGCCAGCTTGTGCATCGCATCGACCTTGGCGCGCGTATCGACAGTGATCGCCACCATGTTGCCGTTGCCCGCGGTCGCCCTGCCCTTGTCATACGGCGGCGTCAGCGCGATGCCGGGCGTGTCGAAACTGACGCCCCACATGGTGAAATCACCAAATTCCATGATGCGCTTGGCGCCGATGCTGCCAAGCAGCGCGTCGTAGAACTTGCGCGCCGCCGCAATGTCGTTGGTGCCGAGTGTCACATAGCCGATCATGTCTTGCGCCTCCCAAAGCGTATTATGCGCAGTAGAATATCACGAGAACAAAACGTGTCCACACATTTTCGCACGCTTGCTTGTCACGTTGCAGGCCGGGGCGCATAATCACTACATAATTGTTCCGGGGGGAATTTCGTATGTCATTGCAAGTCATCGGCGCCGGGCTCGGCCGCACCGGCACCAAAACGTTGCAAACCGCGCTGATCGAGCTCGGTTTCGGCCCGTGCCACCATATGACCGAAGTCTTCGACAACCCCGAAACCATGGCGTTCTGGTACCGCGCGGCGCAAGGCGAAGCCGTCGACTGGGACGACATCTTCGCGCACTACCGCGCCAGCGTCGATTGGCCGAGCGCACACTTCTACAAACAACTCGCCGACCGCTACCCCGATGCCAAGGTCATCCTGTCGAAACGCGACCCCGAACGCTGGGCCGACAGCATGGCCGAAACCATCCTCAAGGCGATGACGCAAATGGCGTCGATCCCGCGCGAGGACCCGAACAACCCGCGGCAATTCTCTCAATTCATCGTCGGTCGCGATACCTTTGGCTATGACTATAGCCGCGCCAACATCATCGCCGCGTTCGAACGCCACAACGCCGAAGTGGTCGCAACCATCGCCCCCGAACGGCTGCTGGTGTTCGACCCCTCCCAAGGCTGGGCGCCGCTGTGCGCGTTCCTCGGCGTCGCCGTCCCCGACTCCGAATTTCCACGCACCAACTCGCGCGAGGAATTCTGGGGGCGGATCATGACCATGGACGCGGCGGCGGAGGGGATGCCGAAGGGCGCTTAGAACAGATTCAAGGGCCTCCGGCGGGCAGGCCTGAGGCCTGCACCCCATGGGGTGAGTTGAACGTACGGCGAGGTGTTGGCAACGGACATTGCTTGACGCTCGGCTCGAACCTCAAGACCATCTCGCTTAGGGGACTCCGCATATGGCAAACGCTCAAGACGTGAAGACGCTGCAAGTTGGGGTGTGGTTGACCTGGAAAGGTCTCTTGCTCGCCGGGGCGCTGATCAGCGGTTCGATTGCATGGTGGATGATCGCATGGCCGGTTGCCAGCCTTTCCAATATAGCCGCTCACAAGGGGCATTTCGCCTTAACGTTCGTGCACATGCTTGGCGGCACTGGCATGCTCTTTCTGGGCGGCCTCAACCTCTATCTGGCGGCACGGCGGGATCACTTCCGTCTGCATCGCAAGATCGGTCAGAGCTACTTCCTGCTCGGCGTTATCGGGGCTATCCTGGCACTGGCGATAACGCTTTCACCGGCGCATAAGCCCGTTGGATCACCCATCCTGACCAACGCGACTGTCTCATTGTCGATGCTCGCATCGGCTTGGCTGGCGTTTGCGGGACTTGGCTGGCGGGCAGCCAAAAATCGCCGTTTTCCGTCCCACGCCCAATGGATGGTCAGAAGCTATGTGCTGGTTTGGTCGTTTGTGTTCTGCCGGATTGCCTCGCGGGTCACAAACATCGGGGAACTCGGAAATGGTGAGGCCTTCATCTGGCTGTCGTGGGTAGGTCCGCTGATCGTCTGCGAGATGTTTCTGCAGTGGCCGGAAGGGTCAAAGCGCCTTCACCCGCATGCCAGCGCGACCACCGACCAATCGCTGCGCTAGAAGCCGGCAATGTGGTCGCTCGTTGTCAGGCCGGTTTGGCGGATGCCAGTGTCAGCTATCCCGGCACGATCAACCAAAACCGGACAGGCAGCAACCGTTTAGAGTTTCGGACGCCGTCAGGCGCACGAAAGTCGACGGTGCCCGAACCCGCGGTCCGCAAGCGATGGTCTATGGGGATTTGGACTTTTGG
>CALDHQ010000241.1 GCA_937894055.1 uncultured Polymorphobacter sp. | reverse complement strand
GCAATCGCATGGGGCTCCTTCGCGGCATCGCGCGCGTGAACGGGGTTTGCGTGATCGACGGCACCATGACGTTCGCCCTCGCTCCTGCGCAGGCCGCTGCAGAAGCTCCGCAGAGCTAGGCTCCACTCCCTGACCGCCGGCCCCGCACAGCCCGGCCACTGCGTAGCCTCCGCCGCGGCGGGCGAGTTCGGAAATCAGACCGATCTGCGGTTGATCTGCTGGCGACGGAAGCTACTGGCCCGACAGCCGAGATCATTGCCCAACTGTGGAACGCAGGGCGGGCAACTGAAGGCACGCTCGCGGAACGCTATCTGCTTGGTCGCCGGATTGCGACCAACAATGCACAGTTGCGGTTCCACCCGCGCGTTCAGGTCGGAAGCCGGAGCTTGGCGACGTTTCATCCGGCATTGCTCGCAGCGGTCCGCGACGACAGCGGCGTGATCGCCGTGCACCGCACGCTCCTCGATGCCGAAACCGCGGGGCACGCTGCGATCGATCGACCCAAGCGGATGCTGGGCCGCCCCCTTACCGGCGCCGTTCGCCTCGGCGAACCCAAATCAGTCCTGGGCATTGCCGAAGGCCTGGAAACCGCGCTGTCGGCCGCCGCGCTGCTCGACATCCAGGTCTGGGCAGTGCTTGGCAACGAACGGTTTGGGAAGGTCAGCATCCCTCAAACTGTCCGCAAACTGATCGTGCTGCCCGACCGCGATGCCGGCGGCGCGCGCGCCGCGGCGCTGGCACAAGCCCAAGCGCGCGCCGGGCTGACGATCGAAACCCGCTGGCCACCGGCGGGCGCCAATGACTGGAATGACGTGGCCATGGCGAGAGGAGGGGAGAGCGCAGCGCCGGATTGAGCCCTGTCGCGGTGGCAGGGTGTCAACCGGAGACCAATGCCATGACCATCCAGATGATCGCAGCCGTCAATTGCGTGCTCAGCGCGCGCAACGTGCGGCGCACCCCCGTCGATCCCGCGCTCGCCAACCAGTTCAAAGCCGACATCGCCGCGCGCGGTGTCCTGCAGAATCTGATCGGCTTCGCTATTCCGAAGAAGCGCGGCAAGTTCGAAATCACCGCCGGCGGCCGGCGGCTGGCCGCGGTTCATGCGCTGATCGCGGAAGCCGTGTTCCCCGCCGACTATGCAATCCCGGTGTTCGTGCTTAACGATACCGCGACCGCGTCGGAAACCAGCCTCGCCGAGAATTTCCAGCGCCAGGCGATGAACCCCGCCGACGAATGCACCGCGTTCCGCCACTTCATCGAGGTCGATGGCGCGACCCCCGACGACATCGCGCGCCGCTTCGGCCTGACCGTACGGTTCGTCGAAGGTCGCGTGCGATTGGGCAACCTTGCCGAGCCGGTGTTCGAGGCGCTTCGCTGCGGCGAGATCAGCATCGAGATCGCGCAGGCGTTCGCGACGACGTCCGAAACCGCACGCCAGGCGTCGGTCTATGCGCAACTCAAGGACGGCTACTACGGCCTCGATGCGCGCACCGTGCGCCGGATGATGACCGACGAGACGATCACCGGCGAGCATCGCCTCGCGAAGCTCGTCGGCCGCGACGCCTATGTCGAAGCCGGCGGGCGTATCGAACGCGACCTGTTCGCGGAAGCCACCGATGAACTTTGGCTCGACACCGACCTTGTCGAGGCGCTCGCACAGACCCGCATGAGCCAAGCCGCTGCAAGCATCACCGGCTTCGCCAAGGTCGTGCCGACTCTCGACCACCGCCCCGATTGGCAGCTGACGCAGACGCTGCGCGCGGTCCGCGGCGAGCGCATCGCGCCGAGCGAAGACGATGAAGCGCGATTGGCTGCGATCGACGAGCAGCTTGAGGCGATCGAGGCCAATGCCGAAGACCCCGATGGCGATGCGTATAGCGACGCCGAGGCCGAACAGGTCGAGGCGTTGCAGGCCGAAGCCGATGCCTTGCGTAACCGTGTCGCGCCGGTCGATGACGCGACACGTGCGGCGGCCACGGCATTCATGGTGATCGACGCCGACGGCCAGCCCAAGCTCTACGAGACGGTCTATGTCGATCCGCGTTCCGCGACGTCCGACGACACCATCGATCGTGAAACTCCACTCGCGGTGCCAGCCGAGGATACCCCATCGGGGCCGACACTCGGCAAGCCATTGCGTGACGAACTCGCGGTACAGCGCACGCAGCTGCTCGCGCTGCACGTCGCAAGCGACAGCCATATCGCGATCGATCTCGCGATTTTCCTGCTCGCCGATGCGCAGGCGAGCCAAGGGCGCGGGTTTGATCATGGCTCGACGTTGCGCGCGCCGCGGCCGGCGCGTGCGCCGTTCGGCTACAAGCCGGAAGGCGCGGCGGACGAGCAATTGCGGCTGATCGAGGACTCGCTCGACTATGACTGGGCCAAGTCGCGCGACACCGGCGAGCGCTTTGACGCATTCCGCGCGCTCGATGCCGACAAGCGCGGTGCCTGGGCCGGGTGGACGGTCGCGAAAACGCTCGAGGCAATGCTCGGCGACGAGCCGAACGCCCGGTTCCACAACCACCTCGGGCGCAGCCTTGGCATCGATGTTGCGGCGTGGTGGCGGCCGACGGCAGCGAACTTCTTCAACCGTGTCCGCAAGAGCGTCGTCCTCGACACGCTCGATACGATCGGCGGCAGCGACCTCCGGAATCGCTACGCCGCCGCGAAGAAGGGCGACCTCGCCAATGCCGCCGAAAAGCTCTGCGCCGGGGCGTCGATTGTCGAAGCCGAGGTGCGCGCCGCTGCACTCGCCTGGGTTCCCGACGTGATGCAGTTCGCCCGCGTGGCCGATGTCTCGGCAGCGGGCGATGATGGTGTCGCGCCTGCGCCGGACAATGGCGATGCGACCGGCGCGTCGACCGACGATCCGGACGCCAAGGACGAGCCGGGAGCCGACGACGACGAGGTCGAACAGGCCGCCTGACCCTTTCCGAGCGCCGACTGGGGCCGTGGCAGCGCGGCCCCACTTTTTTGTGCGCCAATTGAAACGCCGTCGGCCGGTGAGATCCGCCAGCGAGAGGGGAGGAGACGCGGCGATCGTGACCCGGCGACGACAGCCGGAGATACGCCCGAGGAGATACCCGATGACCATGCTACAGTTCGATTTGACGTCCGCCATCGACCGTAAGGCCGACCACCTATTCGCCGTCGCGCGAGGTGTTGCGACAAAGCTCAAGGCCGGTGTTGAAACCAACCGCTCCAATCTCGCCAGCCTGATGCAAACCCAATTCGGCGCAAGCGACGCCAGCGGCACCTGGTCGATGCGCGACGCCTATGACGCGATCGAGCTGGCGCAAGTGCTGGTACAACTGGACGCTTCCGCGCAGATCTTTGCGACAGACAGCCCGCATGCCTCGCTCGGTGCTGTCGACGCGATGGGCCGTCTCCTGCCGACCCATACCTACCGCTCGGAAAACCAGGTCGCGCTGCAGCAATTCTCGACGCCGGCACCGCTGGCGTTCATTGCCGCGCACGCTGCACAGATCGCGTGTAGTGAAACCGTGCTCGAGCCCTCTGCCGGCACTGGTCTGCTCGCCGTCCACGCACAGCTCGCCGGCGCGACTCTGTTGCTCAACGAACTCGACGACCAACGCGCCGCACTGCTCGCCTACGCCTTTCCCGCCGCGACCATCATGCGCCATGACGGTGCCAGCATCCATGACGCGCTGCGCCAACGGGTGTCGCTGGTGCTGATGAACCCGCCCTATTCGAAATCGGTGGGGATCGGTGATGACGCCTATGCCGGTGCCCGCCATCTGCGTGCCGCGTTGCTCGCGCTGTCCGAGGGCGGACGCTGCGTCGCCGTCATGCCGTCCTGGTTCAGTCCCGATGGCAGCGGTGCCGCAGGCTATCACGCTGTGACCAGGATCGTGCGGCCGTGCTTCGATCTGCTGTGCGACGGCAGCTTCTACGCCAGGCACGGTACCGGCATCGCGGTGCGCATCCTCGTCTATGACAAGGGGCGCGATGGGCCCACCATGCGATTGAGCGCAACCGCCCTCGACGAGGCGCTGGACCTAACCGGCCAAATCCCTCCGCGCATGTCCCGCGACCTGACCCCGACGGGCTTGCCGGCGCGCCTCATCGCCAAGCCGATCGATGGCAGGTCTGCGACCCACGCAGGCTTGTTGCACAAGCCGACATCCGCGCGACCCGTCGCACCGCGTCCGCCGCAACTCGATCTCCATGGCGGCGGGGCCCGCGAACTGGCGTACACGCCGCGCGCAAACATCCGTCCCAGTGAGCCGCCGGTCGGCATCTATGTCCCATATCGTGTCGCCCGCATCGACTTTGCCGATGCCGTCGATCATCCGACGCCGCTCGTCGAATCGCTAGCGATGGCGTCGATCGTACCGCCA
>CALDHQ010000240.1 GCA_937894055.1 uncultured Polymorphobacter sp. | reverse complement strand
AGCGTCAGCAGATGCGCCTGCACGGCCATGCGCAGGTCGGCAACGACGCGTTCGCCGATCCAGCTGACGAAGTAGAAGCGTACCGCTGTGGCCACGCCGAGCACTGCGACAATAGCCAGCAACTGCTCGAAATAGGGTGCGACCGATGCGGCACTGGCGCCCTTGCCGAAGCCGTGATCGACGACGAGCTTGAAGCCCTGCAACACCGCGATCTGGCCGACTGCGGCAATCACTAGTGCCACCAGCGCAGCAGCCAGATGGGCAGGGTAGCGCCGGACAAACTGCCAAAGCAGCGTCAGTTTCTTGAGTTTCCGTGCCGGCGGCTCGGTTGCGGGCGCTGGCGTGATCTCGACGGCTTCGGCTGTGGTCATGGCACCGTCTAACAGGGATTCGAGTGTCACTCAATCTGGCTTGAGCTTTGCCGTCCGGCGTCGTTTTTGGCTTTATGCTGCACCTGCGTTGTGGCAAAGCGACACCGGTTGCGGCGCAGCAACGCATAGGAAAATCGATGTTGTACACGGGTTACGAAATCAATCGCACGATGCTGGCGACGATGGGGCGGGTGGCGCAGTTCAATTCGGAACTGCTGCTCAACCCGGCCAATCCCTGGTCGCGGCATGTGGCGAGCCCGGTGATGGCGCGCGCGCTGGAAGTTTTTGCACACGCTTCGGCACCGCGCGGCAAGCCAGATTTCGGCCTGACCTCGACGATCATCGACGGTACTGAAGTCGCCGTGAAGGAAGATGTTGTCGTACGTAAGCCGTTCGGACAATTGAAGCATTTTGTGCGCGATGTGTCGGACCGCAACGACCCTCGAGTGCTCGTGGTGGCGCCGATGTCAGGTCACTATGCGACGTTGCTGCGCGGGACCATCGAACGCTTGCTGCCCGATCATGACGTCTATGTCACCGAATGGCGCGACGCCAAACTGGTGCCGGTCAGCGACGGCCATTTCGATTTCAACGACTATGTCGACTATGTCATCGAGTTCATGAACGCGGTCGGCCCGGGCGGCCATATGCTCGCCGTCTGCCAGCCTGCGGTGCCAGCTTATGCTGCAGTTGCGTTGATGTCGGCAGCCGGCGACGCGGCAACGCCGCTGACGCTGACGATGATGGGCGGACCGGTCGATACCCGCAAGGCGCCGACCTCGGTCGATGATCTGGCGACCGAGCGGCCTTATGCCTGGTTCGAGCAGAATGTCGTGGCGCGCGTGCCCAACATCTATCCGGGCGCTGGTCGCAAGGTCTATCCGGGGTTCCTGCAATTGGCCGGGTTCATGTCAATGAACCTTGCCAACCACATGAAATCGCATTGGGAACTGTTCAGGCATCTGGTTGACGGCGATGACGATGCCGCCGCTGCGACCAAGACCTTTTACGAGGAATATCGCGCCGTCTGCGACATGACCGCCGAATTCTATCTGCAGACGATCGACGTGGTATTCCAGCGCCAGCTCGTGGCGAAGGGCGAGTTCGTGCACCGCGGTGTTCTGGCGAACCCCGTGGCGATCAACCGCACCGCGCTGCTCGCCATCGAAGGCGAGCGCGACGATATTTCGGGGCTGGGCCAGACCAAGGCGGCGCTTGATCTTGCGACCGGCCTGCCCGACGACATGAAGCGCTACTATATGGCCGAAGGCGCCGGCCACTACGGCATCTTCAATGGCCGCAAGTGGCGCGACACGATTGCGCCGGTCGTCGAGCAGTTCATCCGCGCGCATGACACCGCCGACAAGACGCCGCTGCCGTCGCGCATTGTTGTACCCGCGCACATCGAGCCCGATGTCGTGCCGGGGGTCGAACTCGCCTAGCTGGCGAGCGCTTCGGCCTTGGCTTCGAGTTCGAGCCAGCGTTCTTCGGCGGCGGCCAGCTTGGCGCGGGTCGCATCGAGCGTTTTCGTCAGCTTTTCGAACTTTTTGAAGTCCGCCGTGTAGAGCTTCGGGTCGGCGAGTGCGGCCTCGATGGTGGCGATTTCGCCGTGCAACGCGTCAATCTGCCCCGGCAACAACCCGAGCTCGCGGCCTTCGATATAGGTCAGCTTGACCTGGGGCTTGCGCGGGCCGTTCGCTGCCTGTTCGCGCGCGATGCTGGCCGGCGTCGGGGTAGGGGTCGGGCGCAAGTCTTCGCGACGCTTGTCCTCCCAGTCCGAATAGCCGCCTGCCACAACATCGACCTTGCCGCCTTCGCCGGTGCCGAGCGCGACGACCATCGTCACCGTGCGGTCGAGAAAGTCGCGGTCATGGCTGACGATCAGCACCGTGCCGGCATAGTCGTCGATGACTTCCTGCAGCAGGTCGAGCGTTTCGAGATCGAGGTCGTTGGTCGGCTCGTCGAGGATGAGCAGGTTCGAGGGCCGGGCAAATTCGCGCGCCAGCAGCAGCCGCGACCGCTCGCCGCCTGAAAATGTCTCGATTTTCGCCTCGAGCACGTTGGGGTCGAACAGAAAGTCCTTGAGATAGCCCGCAACATGCTTGCGGACGCCGCCGACTTCGAGCCAGTCACCGCCATCTGCCAGAATTTCACGCACCGTCGACCCCGGGGTCAGGCGCGCGCGCTGCTGATCGATGAGGATCGACTGGATCGTCGCGGCGCGCTTGATCTTGCCCGAATCGGGGGTGATTTCGCCGGTCAGCAGCTTGAGCAGCGTCGATTTTCCAGTGCCGTTGGCGCCGATGACGCCGATGCGGTCACCGCGCAGCACGCGCAAGCTGAGGTCCTTGATCAGCGTCCGGCCGCCGTACGCCTTGCTGACATGCTCGGCATCGATGACGACCTTGGTCTTGTTGTCGTCAGCCGCGAGCGCGATTTTCGCCACGCCCTGCGGCCCGGTCATCGCCTTGCGTGTCTCGCGCATCGTCGCGAGCTTGGCCAAACGTCCCTGATTGCGCTTGCGCCGGGCGGTGACGCCGCGCTCGAGCCAGTGCAGTTCGGCGCGCAGCTTGTTGTCGAGCTTGTCGGCGTTCTTGGCCTCCTCGGCGAACACCGCTTCGGTCCAGGCTTCGAAGCCGCCGAAGCCGACTTCGGTGCGGCGCAGCTTGCCATTGTCGAGCCACAGCGACGAGCGCGTCAGCCGCGTCAGGAACATGCGGTCATGGCTGATGACGACGAACGCACCGCGGTAGCGTTGCAGCCACGCCTCGAGCCACTCGATCGCAGCGATATCGAGGTGGTTGGTCGGTTCATCGAGCAGCAGCACGTCGGGCGACTGCGCCAGCGCGCGGGCAATTGCCGCACGGCGGCGTTCACCGCCGCTGGCGGTCGCGGCGTCGCGGTTGAGGTCAATGCCGAGCTGGTCTGCGATCGATTCGACTTCATGCGCTTCCGGCGCATCGGGACCGCGCAGCGCGAAATCGTGCAATGTAGCAAAGCCCGTGACCGAGGGATCCTGTTCGAGCAGGATGATCTTGGCGCCGGGCTGCATCGTGCGACGGCCTTCGTCGAGTTGGGTTTGGCCGGCGAGAATCTTGAGCAACGTCGTCTTGCCGGCGCCGTTGCGCCCGACCAGCGCCAGCCGGTCGCGCTCGCCGATGAACAGGTCGAGCCCGCGCAGCAGCCAGCCCGATCCCTGGATCAGGCCAATGTTTTCGAGCGTCAGGATAGGGGCAGCCATAGGTCAACCGGTCAGTTCTGTGTCAGCGTGAATGGGGCAGGGCGCCGTTCAGACGGCGGCGCGCGCATTCATGGCCTATTCACGGCCCCGCGGCTATGGCAAACAACGGCCACGAGTAAGGTTTAGCCGATGGAATTGAGTAGATTTGGTCTTTGCTGCGTGACGGTGCTGGTTCTGGCCACCCCCGTCCTCGCGCAATTCACCGACAAGGGAGATACCTATCTGCGCCGCAATCCGGTGCCGCAGACCAATGTCAGTTTCGGTGAAATCCGCGATTCGGTGAGTCGCAAGGTCGGTGGCACCTATGCCGGCCAGCAATATGATCCGACCCGGCAGATCTACAAGTTGCGCTTTATCCAGAACGGCGTTGCCGTTGATGTCTATGTTGATGCGCGTACCGGCCAGATTATCGGCCGAGGGGGGAACTGAGATGCGAATTCTGGTCGTCGAGGACGAACCGAACCTTCAGCGCCAGCTGCGCGAAACGCTCGAAGCCGCAGGCTATGCGGTCGATAGCGCGACCGACGGCGAAGACGGACATTTCCTCGGCACGACCGAAAGCTATGACGCTGTCGTGCTCGATCTCGGCCTGCCCGAAATGGACGGGCTGACGGTGCTCGACCGCTGGCGCAAGTCGGGGCTGACGATGCCGGTGCTGGTACTGACGGCGCGCAATAGCTGGTCGGACAAGGTCGCCGGGCTCGATGCCGGTGCCGACGATTATCTCGCCAAGCCGTTCCAGACCGAGGA
>CALDHQ010000239.1 GCA_937894055.1 uncultured Polymorphobacter sp. | reverse complement strand
GGGCGAGCCTCGAAGCCCAGGTCGCGGCACTCGCCGACGACATCGCCTATGACAATCACGACCTCGACGACGGGCTGCGCGCCGGGCTGTTCACCATCGAGGACGCCTGCAGCGTGGCGTTCACCGCCGACTGCTGGGCGACGGTCAAGGCGCGCTTCCCCGGCGTCACCGCGCGGCGCCGGCTGGTGCCCGAACTGGTGCGCGAAGCGATCGGCCGGATGGTCGATGACCTGCTCACCGAAACCCGCGCGCGCCTCGCCGAAGCGGCACCGCAGTCGGTCGATGACGTGCGCGCTGCCGGGCGCAGCCTCGTCGGTTTTTCACCGGCGATGGCGGCGACGTCGAAGCAGCTGAAGAGCTTCCTGCGCAGCCGCATGTATTCGCACCCGCTGGTCAGCGCGCTGCGCGATCCGTCGCAGCTGGTGGTGACGCGGCTGTTCGCCGCCTATCACGCCGACACCGGCTTGCTGCCGGCCGAATGGGCCGCTGCCGCGCCGCTTGCCGAGCCGGCGCGGGCGCGGCACATTGCCGACTTTCTGGCTGGGATGACCGACCGCTATGCCTTGCGCTGCTACGGCGAAGTGATCGGGCCGTCGCCGCTGCCGACCGATATCAATATCTAAACTGGGGAGAGAAGAATGACCGAAATTCATGGCTTTTGCGAAGACCGCTTCGCCGGCGTCCGCGACGTGCTGGCGGGCAGCATCGACCGCGGCGACGATGTCGGCGGCAGCTTTGCGGTGACGATCGACGGCAAGACCGTCGTCGATATCTGGGGCGGCCACGCCGATGCCGAAAAGACCCGCGCCTGGGAAAAAGACACCATCATCAACGTCTATTCGACGACCAAGACGATGTGCGCGCTGACCGCGCTGCTGCTCGCCGACCGCGGCGAGCTCGATTTCGACAAGCCCGTCGCGCATTACTGGCCCGAGTTCGCGGCCAACGGCAAGGCCGGCGTCAAGGTCAGCCACCTGATGTCGCATTCGGCCGGCGTGTCGGGCTGGAAGGAGCCCGCCGAAAAGGAAATGCTGTATGACTGGGACAAGGCCTGCGCGCTGCTCGCCGCGCAGGCGCCGTTCTGGGAACCCGGCACGCAGCCCGGCTATCACGCGCTGACGCAGGGCTACCTCGTCGGTGAAGTCGTGCGGCGCATTGCCGGCAAGTCGCTCGGCACGGTGTTCCATGATGAAATCGCCGGGCCGCTGGGCGCTGATTTCCACATCGGGCTGGCCGCCAGCGAAGACAGCCGCGTCGCCGATCTGATCCCGCCGCCGCCGGGCGGGTCGCTCGGCATGCCGACCGATAATCCGCTGGCGACCAGCGTCATGGCGAACCCGCCGATCAACCCGCTCGACACGCGGACGCGGGCCTGGCGCGCTGCCGAAATCCCCGCTGCGAACGGCCATGGCAATGCCCGCTCGGTTGCCGAAATCCATGCGATGCTGGCCAATGGCGGCGTGGCGAAGGGCAAGCGCTTCATGTCCGAAGCCGGCAGCCGCCGCGCGCTCGAACAGCAGATCGAAGGCACCGACCTCGTGCTCAACTTCCCGGTGCGCTACGGGATGGGCTTCGGGCTGCCGACGCCGACGGTGCCGTGGCCGCACGCCAACACGGCGTTCTGGGGCGGCTATGGCGGCAGCCTCGCGGTCATCGACTATGACACCCGCACCACCATGTCGTTCGTGATGAACAAGATGTCGCCGACGACGGTCGGCGATCTGCGCGCCTTCATGCTGGCGATGGAAATCTGGAAGGTGCAGGGCTGATGCGCTGGCGGGCGGCGCTGCTGATTGCGGCAGCGCTGCTCGCCGCGCCAGCGGGGGGAGCGACAACAATGACGCAGCACGCCAAGGGCAGCTTCGAGGTCAAGATCACCCCGCAGTCGGCCACCACTGACACGACCTTGGGCCGGATGGACCTCGACAAGACCTATCACGGCGGCCTTGAAGCGCGCGCCACCGGCACGATGCTGACCGCGATGGGCAGCGGCCAGGGCAACGGCGTCTATGTCGCGGTCGAACGCGTCACCGGCACGCTGTCCGGCAAATCCGGTAGCTTCGCGCTGGCGCACAAGGGCGTAATGGACCACGGCGTGCAAAGCCTGGTCATCACCATCGTCCCCGAATCGGGGACCGGCGCGCTGGCAGGCATCACCGGCAGCCTCAACATCATCATCAAGGACGGCGGGCACTTCTACACAATGGACTATACGCTGCCGCAATAAGCGAACCCGCTTATCAACAACTTCCAACGTCGCTCATCCCGAGCGAAGTCGAGGGACACGCCCAACCGTGGGTTTGTCCCTCGAC
>CALDHQ010000238.1 GCA_937894055.1 uncultured Polymorphobacter sp. | reverse complement strand
ATGAGTCCCCGTGAAATTCGCAGCCTGGGATTTCCCTGGTCACCTCAACTGATCGAACGTTCGCGGCGATCGAGCGGGGCGACCATTCAAGCGTGCTATTCAGCGCTGGATGATGGTTGCTCGATCAATCTCGCAGGTGGCACGCATCATGCTTACCGGGATCGGGCTGAAGGCTTCTGCATCTTCAACGACGTGTCGGCCCGCGACGTGCAGGCGCCGGAAATCATCGGCGGCTTCTGCCTGACCAAGGACATGGCCAACGGCAACCAGCTCGGGCCTTGGCTGGTGACGGCTGATGAAGTGGGCAATCCGTTCAGCCTGGCAGTCAGCGTGACGGTGGACGGCGCGCCGCGCTTCCAGGGCTCGACCGCGGAGATCAGCCACACGGTGGAAGCGATGTTCGACTGGCTGGGGCTGATCTGCCCGCTGACCCCGGGCACGGTGATGGGCATGGGCACCATTCCGGACTGTACCGGAATGGATAACGATGATTTCCTTGATCCGGGCGCCGAGATCACCATCAGCATCGAGAACCTCGGCACCCTGTGCTGCCGCTTCGCCGAACCCAAGCGCCTGCTGCCCAGCCGCTGGCCGTTGCGCCCGGCGCTGCAGAAGTACCACGCCTGACGGTTGCGCCCCGCAGGCGGCCTATTGATCCGGCTCGTTAATGTCTTGATTTTCGTAGGGTGGGCTTCAGCCCACCGAGTCCCGCCAACGGTGGGCTGAAGCCCACCCTACAGTTCAAACTTCAGCGTGATGTTGTAGGTTGGGTTGAGCCGCCTCGCGGCGAAGCCCAACAAAGCGTGCGCATTGATCCCTGTTGGGCTTCGCGTTGCTCAACCCAACCTACCGGTAATTCATGGATAAATGATGCCGAGTCAATAGTGCATGGCTTTCCGGATACCCATGAGGTTTGCTGCAAGCAGATTGGTCGGCTGGGTGCGTGCGGCGCGCCGCATCGCCAAGGAACACGGGCTGCATTTCGTCGAAAACTGGCCGATGCCGGTGCTGGGCATCGACTGCGTCATCATGGAAGTCCCCGCCGGCCGCTCGCTCGAAACCGTCACGGCCGAACTGTCGGCGCTGCCTGATGTCGCATGGTCGCAGCCGATCAACCGCTTCCACGTCGAAGGTGCCAAGGCGGTGCCGATGTCGGCTGGCCCCAATGACCAGCTCTACGCGGCACAACCGGCTTCGCAGCAATGGCAGCTCGACCGGCTGCACGATTTTGCCACCGGTCGGGGCATCACCATCGCGGTGATCGACAGTCGGGTCGATGCAGCGCACCCCGATCTCGCCGGGCAGATCAGCTCGTCGCAGAATTTCGCGGGCGAGGCCAACCGCGCTGCCGAACGCCACGGCACCGGCGTCGCCGGCATCATCGCGGCACGCGCCAACAACAGCGTCGGCATTGTGGGGGTTGCACCGGGCGCACGCGTCATGGCTCTACGCGCGTGCTGGGAACGACCCGGCGGCGGCACGGTGTGCGACAGTCTGAGCATCGCCAAGGCGCTTAGCTTTGCCATTGATCGTCACGCCAACATCATCAATCTCAGCCTGAGCGGCCCCGATGACCGGCTGATTGCAACGCTCATCGGCATCAGCATCGCGCGCGGCGCCGATGTCATCGCCGCGGTCGATTCGTCTCGCAAGGACAATGGCTTCCCGGCCTCGGTCCCCGGCGTCATCGCGGTGGCCGAGAAGGGCTTGTCGCCACAGCGCGGCCACGTCTACATAGCGCCCGGAGCGGATGTCCCGACAACGGAGCCGGGCGGTAAATGGTATTTGGTGAACGGCAGTTCTTACGCGGCCGCGCATGTCAGTGGCCTGGCGGCGCTGATTCAGCAGACAAATCGCGCCAATGGCACGCATGTCGCGACCGCGACAGCTTTGGGCACGCGTGGCGAGATCAATGCGTGCGCTTCGCTGGCACGCGCCGGGTCGCTCGTTGACGGGAACTGCTCATTGGCGCGTTAACCGCGCGACGGTTACGGCATGGTCAATCGCTGGCGGCATGTGGCTTGCCGGCGCAACTGCAGCGCAAGCACAGTTTGCTGGCACCATCGGCCTGGCCACCGACGACATGTTCCGTGGCTATAGCGTCAGCAATGGCGATCCGGCGCTGTCACTCGGCGTTTCTGCCGAGTTTGGTCACGGCATCTATGGCGGTGTCACGCTTGCCACCGCGTTTGGCGGTAGCCCGAGTCCGGTGGTCAACGGTTCGAACCAGTATCTGGGTATCGCGCACCGTATGGATAGTGGCGTGTCGGTCGATGCCGGCATCGTCCATCGCTATTACACGCAATATGCG
>CALDHQ010000237.1 GCA_937894055.1 uncultured Polymorphobacter sp. | reverse complement strand
CCTTGTCGTTCATGCTGACATGGATGTGCAGCCCGCTGCCCGACTGGTCGGCGAAGGGTTTGGCCATGAACGTCGCGGTGCGGCCCATCGCAGCTGCAACGCCCTTAGCGGCACGCTTGAAGCGGATCGCGTCATCACACGCCGCCAGTGCGTCGGGTTTGTGCGCCAGCGTCACTTCGAGTTGCCCGGGCGCGTATTCGGCAATCGCCGCGCCCGAGGGGATGCACATCGCGTCGCACGCCTCCCACAGCGCACGCAGATACTTGCTTTCGATGTCATCGGCATCGAGCCCGTAGACCTGCGCCTGCGTCGGGCGGCGGCCGTCGGAACCCTTGGCGAGCTGGATGCCGCCTTCGGGGGTGCGTTCGGCGTCGAGCAGATAGAATTCGAGTTCGCAGGCGAGCACCGGCGTCAGCCCGTCGGCGGCGTAGCGGTCGAGCACCGTCTTCAGGATCTGGCGCGGGTCGAGCTGGCACGGAGTGCCGTCGAGTTCATGCATCGCCAGCATCACCTGTGCTGCATCGTCGCCAAGCCACGGCGCCAAGGTCAGCGTGCCCGGCACCGGCCAGGCGAGGCGGTCGGCATCGCCGTCTTCCCAGACCAGACCCGATTCCTCGACGTCGAGTCCGGTGGTGTCGACGACCAGCACCGAGCCCGGCAGGAAGCGGCCATCGGTGAAGGCGCCCTTCATCTCATGGCGTCGCAGCCGCTTGCCGCGCGGCACGCCGCACAGGTTGGTGTAGAAGATGTCGAAATATTCGACATGCGGGAACGCCACGAGGAAAGCCTCGAGTTCGGCGGGGTCGGCGGCGGTGCTGGGTCTGGTCATAATCTATCGCGTAGCGCGTACCATAGCATCCCTGCAACATGTAGCGGTGTGCGCAGCAGTGCGCCGCCGGGAAAAGCCGGGGTCGGGAGCGCCGCCAAACGGTCGAAAGTCGCGCCATTGCCGGCCAGCGCCTCGGCAATCAGCGTTCCCATCAGGCAGCCGAGCATGACGCCCTGGCCTGAGTAGCCATGCGCGTGGATGACATCGCCGCGCCGGCCGACTTCGGCAAAGCGGCTGAGCGTGATGGTGACATCGCCGCTCCAGCCATAGTCGATGCGCGCGTCCTTCAGCTGGGGAAAGACACGCAGCATGTGCGGGCGCACGAAGGCGGGGACGTTCGCGGGGGCGCCGGGGAGGTATTTTTCGCCGCCCGCGAACAGGAGGCGCCCGTCGGCCGAGCGGCGGAAATAGTCGAGCACGAAGCGCGTGTCGGCAACGGCAGCGTCGGAGGGCAGCAATTGGGCCGCCAACTCGCCGAGCGGTTCGGTGGCGATGATGCTGTTGCCGACGACCATGACCTTGCGCGCCAGATCGGGCGCCAGCGCGCCGATGCCGCCGTCGCAGGCGAGGATGACGGTGCGGGCGCGCAACTGGCCGCGCGATGTTGTGACGGTGGCGCCGTTGATTGCCGTCGCGGCGGTGTCTTCGTGGAGTACCGCGCCGGCGCGCTCGGCTGCTGCCGCCAACCCGAGCGCGAGGTTGAGCGGGTGGACATGTCCGGCACCGGGGTCGAACAGCCCGCCGTGATAGGCGGCGCTGGCGATGTGCGCGGGCAGGTCGGATTTTTCAACGATGACGGGCGTGCCGGTGCCGCCGAGGCGCTGATAGGCGGCGATTTCGGCGCGCAGATGCGCCATGTCGGCGGGGTGCGCTGCCGCCTGCACATGGCCGCGCCGTTTATCGCAATCGATGTTTTCGCGGGCGATCAGGTCCCAGAAATGGTCGCGGGCGCGGTCGCCGATGGCGTTGAGTGCGCGCGCCGGTGCCTCGCCGAACTGGTCGATGAGTTCCGCCGCACCCTTGCGCAGCCCCGGAATCGCCTGGCCGCCGTTTCGGCCCGAAGCGCCCCAGCCGATTTTTGCGGCCTCGATCAGCCGGACGTCATGCCCGGCGCGCGCCAGCGCCAGCGCCGATGACAGCCCGGTATAGCCGCCGCCGATGACGGCAATGTCGCAATCGACGCTGCCGTCGAGCGCCGGGCGCGGCGGCGCGGCGTGCGCGGTCGCGGCGTACCAGGAAGGCGGGTAGGGCTGCATCGTTCGTCCGGCTTCCCGTCCTGCTCATTCTGCTCCCCTCCCGGGACGGGAGGGGTTGGGGGTGGGTTCTTCTACTTCAGCAGTGGCGAATTCGAGGGACGGCGTTCCCACCCCCGGCCCCTCCCGTTCCGGGAGGGGAGCAGTCAGAGGGGGTCAGACCTTGAGCAGCAGATGCTCGCGTTCCCAGGCGGTGACCACGTCCTGATAGGCCTCAAGCTCGGCGAACTTGATCGCGGCGAAGGCGTCGAAGAACGGTTCGCCGAGCAAATTGCGCACCGCACGGGCGTGGGTGAACTTGTCGAGCGCCTCGTTCAAAGTGCGCGGCAGCGTGCGCGCCATGCGGTAGGCGCTGCCGTCGATCTGCGCGCGCGGCTCGCTTTCCTCGATCATGCCGATGTAGCCGGCGACCAGCGACGCCGCCATCGACAGATAGGGGTTCGCATCGGCGCCGGGCAGGCGGTTTTCGATGCGGCGGTTTTCGGGGTCGCTGATCGGCACGCGCAGGCCGCAGCTGCGGTTATCGAGGCCCCATTGCACGTTGATCGGCGCGTCGTGCGACGGCCGCATCCGGCGGAAGCTGTTGACATTGGGGGCAAACATCAGCGCGATCTGCGGCAGGTGCTGCTGCAAACCGGCGACGTGGCTGCGGAACAGCGGGCTGTCATGGCCATCGGCATCGGCGAACAGGTTGAGCCCGGTTTCGATATCGACGACCGACTGGTGAAGATGCATCGCGCTGCCCGGCTGGTCGTCCATGGGCTTGGCCATGAACGTCGCATACATGCCGTTTTCGAGCGCGACCTGGCGGACGATGCGCTTGAACAGCACGACCTGGTCGGCGAGCAGCAGC
>CALDHQ010000236.1 GCA_937894055.1 uncultured Polymorphobacter sp. | reverse complement strand
ATCTACACAGGCGAAGACACTCTTTCCCTACACGACGCTCTTCCGATCTCGAGGAAGCCTTCGCCATGGGGCTGGCCAACCGCGTTGTTGATGACGGCGCCGCGCTTGATGCGGCCATCGCGCTCGCCGCGCAAATTGCCGCCTTCCCGCAACTCTGCATGCGCGGCGACCTTGCCTCGGCGCATGGCCAATGGGCGCTCGGCGAAGCCGACGCCATTGCCGCCGAGTTCGCGCTTGGCGCCGCGACGCTGGCGAGCGGCGAATCGGTCGCCGGGGCGCAACGCTTCAGCCGCGGCGAAGGCCGTTCGGGGCGCTTCTAGGCTGAACTGAATGGCCGCCTGGCGGGCGGCGAAGTTTACAATCTGTACGAAGATTCGCGGAGTCGCGAAGTTTACAGTCTTGCCCGAAATCTTCGTCGCGGGGTGCAGCCTTGTTCGAGATGGAGCGAAGCTACAATGTAGCCTATTTGGCTCGTTTTGTCAAATCCCTGACCCAAGAAAAAGCCGGCCTTGCCCCCATCGGGGCAAGGCCGGCCAGATGCAGCACCGGCAGGCCGGCGCGGCGTTTTAGAAGTTGAAGCCGACCGCAGCGCCGTAGCGACGCGGATCAACCGTGAAGATGTTGCTGAACAGCCCCGACGAGGCGTCGGTCACGTAGACGCCGGTGATCGCCGAATTGTCGAGGAGGTTCTGGACAAAGCCACGGATGTACCAGCGGTTGTTGGCGCCGTTGATCTGCGCCTGCAGGTTGATCGTGGTATAGGCCGGCATCTGGTCAGCGAAGCTGTTCTGGATGCGGCCATAGGCGTTGCCGGTGAAGTTCAAGTCGCCGCGGACCCAGCCGTTCATGTTCGCGCCGATGTCGAAGTTGTACTGGGCACCGATAGCGAACTTGAACTCGGGCGAGTTCTGCAGCTCGTTGCCACTGAGGTCGACGTCGACACCCGTCGGGACGATGACCGAGCCATCACCCTGGGTGATGTACTTGAACGGCAGCGGGCCGGTCGGCGTGTTGAACAGCGTCCGCAGTGCCGATGACGGGTTGGCGACCGAGTTGGCGAGCACCGAGCAATAGCTGAAGGCACCCGTCGTCTGCGTGCCCGGCACCGGTGTGGTGCCCTTGAAGCCGCCCGGCAGTGCCGCGTTGACGGCGTTGACCAGCAGGTTGGCACCGGCAGCATTGCCAGCAACCGTCGGCGAGACGACGCAGTTGGCACCGGCACCCGCGAGCGAACCATCCTTGATGATGACGGTATCTGCACGGCCGCCGCTTGGGTCACGCGAATCGGGGATCGCCAGATCCTTGATCGACGTATGCAGGTAGCTGAAGTTGGCGTTGAACTGCAGCGCCGGCGACGGCTGGATGACGAATTCGGCTTCGAGACCGTAAACCGTCGCGTCGGTGTTGTCGTTGAACGACGAGCGCGCGATGATGCGGCTGATCTGCATGCCCTGATAGTCATAGTAGAACGCAGTCAGGTTGGCCTGCAGCGTGCCGTTGAACGCCCGGTTCTTCCAGCCGAGTTCGAACGCGTTGACGTGTTCGGCACCGAAGTTGACCTTCGCGTCGGTGATGACCGCCGGGTTGAAGCCCGGGTTGATACCGCCCGACTTATAGCCACGCGAATACGACGCGTAGACCATCGTCTGCTCGGTCCAGCTGAGCGTCGGCGTCCATTGCAGCAAGATGCGACCGGTGCCCGCCGTCTGGTTGAGATCGGGGGTGCGGTAGGTGATCTTGCTCGAAATGTCCTGCGTGCCGAGCGGCGTGGCGCCAAGGTTGAACAGCGGGTTGGGCTGGGCATCCT
>CALDHQ010000235.1 GCA_937894055.1 uncultured Polymorphobacter sp. | reverse complement strand
CGGGCAGGCCTGAGGCCTGCACCCGATTGTTTGGCGCTCTTCAAATGGGTGCAGGGGTCACCCCTGCCCGCCGGAGGCCCTTGAATCAGACCGCGTCCCTCAATCAACCACCCCGAGCAGCGCGATCAGCACCGCGAAAAACGCCAGCGTGATCACCGCAGCGGTCGCCAGCACGATAGCGCGCCACCCTGCGCCGAACACCGACAGCTGATAGGCGCCCTTGAGTTGCGCGAACATGTGCAGCGGCGGCACCAGCAGCAGCAGCGGTGCATAGAGCGCGCCGCGATAGCCGAGCGCGAACATTGTCGATGCCGCGATGACCACGACCGACATGAAGCTCAGCGAATAGAGCGCGAACACGGTGTGGTCATAGAGGTAGACGCGGCGGCGGAAGATGAACATCAGCCACAGGACCGGCAGTGACAGCGGCACCAACAAGAAGCTGAATTTATAGGCTTTCGACTGGACCTTGTAGATTGTGAGTTCGGGGTTATCGAGCGCGTGGCGGATGCGTTCGTTGACCGCCTTGCTGCCGGTATTGAGCCCGAGTTCGCCCCGCTTGTCGGCGTCACGCAGCATCTTGGCGGCGCCCTCGATCGACAGTTTCGACTTGTCATCGTCGGTGATCAGCGATTTGCCGTCACTGACACGATGCGCCGCCGCCTGCGCCGACTTGCCGGCGCGCACCGCAATCTCCAGGCCGGCGACATCGTCGGCGCGTTTGGGATCGGCACGCGCGGCGGCCAGCTCCTGCTCCAGCTCGGCGAACGCCGAATCGGCATCGGTGCGCAGCTTGGCGCGTTCGGCCGGCGTGCCGTTGACCACGACCGGCGTGTCGAGCTGCATGTCGGGCGGGCCTTCGACAAAGCTGAACGCGAAGAACATCATGAACACGCTGAGCAGGAACAGCGCCACCGGCGGCACATAGCGCGCGCGCTTGCCGTGGACATAGTCGTAGGTCAGCTTGCCGGGGCGGAACAGCAGCAGCGGCAGCGTCTTCCACGCCTTGCCGTCGAAATGCGTCAGCCCGTGCAGGAACTCCTCGACAACGTGCAGCACGCTGCGGTGGACATGCGCCGGCTGGCCGCAGTTGGCGCAATAGCGCCCCGCCACCGGTGCCTCGCAATTGGCGCACAGCCCCGGCGCACCAGGGTCATGCAGCGGCCCGCGGTCGAACTCGCGCGCCGCCAGCGCGGCGGTCGCCAGATTGCCGAATGCGTCGATCTGACCCGACATTGTTGAACCCCCTGAATGGCGTGCGTGAAGGTGACCCAAGGTGCCGGTTTTTACAAGCGCAACCGCTGTCGCGGTGCTAGCATGCCCGGGCACATCGAGTCGTTGCGCGGACGCCACGCGTTCTATATATGTTCTATTTTAAGATGGGGAAATCGCCGCATGGCTGGCAGCGTCAACAAGGTTATTCTGGTCGGCAATCTGGGTGCCGACCCCGAAATCAAATCGTTCGCCAATGGCGGCCGCATCGCCAACATGCGCATCGCGACATCGGAAAGCTGGCGCGACAAGGCCAGCGGCGAGCGCAAGGAAAAGACCGAGTGGCATAACGTCACCATCAACAACGACAATCTGGTGCCGATCGCCGAAAAGTTCCTGCGCAAGGGCAGCAAGATCTATGTCGAAGGCGCGCTGCAGACGCGCAAGTGGCAGGACCGTGACGGCAACGACCGCTACACCACCGAAGTCGTCATCGGCCGCTTCAACGGCACGCTGGTGCTGCTCGATGGCCGTGGCGAAGGCGGCAGCGCCGGCGGTGGCGACTTCGGCGGCGGCTATGACGATGCGCCGCGCAGCAGCGCCCCGGCCTTCGGCGGCGGCGCCAAGAAACCGGCGTTCGGTGGCGGTGGCGGCGGTGGTGGTGCAGGCCCCGGCGGCGGCTTCAGCGACGACCTCGACGACGATGTGCCGTTCTGAGCCATGACACACGCGCAATGCGGCTGCGGCCAGCTCAGCGCTGAAATCACCGGCGAGCCCGACGCGGTGGTCATGTGCCACTGCGTCGCCTGCCAGCGGCGCTCGGGCTCGCCGTTCGGCGTCGCGGCCTATTATCCCACCGAGCGCGTCAAACTGACCGGCATCTCGAAAGGCTACACGCGCATCGCCGATTCAGGGAATGAATTCACCACCGGCTTCTGCCCCGAATGCGGCAGTTCGGTGTGGCTGCAAGGGCCGCTCAAGCCCGGCGTCATCGGCATTACTGTCGGCGCCATTGCCGATCCGGACTTTCCGGCGCCGGTGCGATCGGTGTGGGAGCAGACGCGGCATGGCTGGGTCGATGTCGGCTTCACGGACGTGCACTTTCCGCGCGGGCGCGGGTAGAGCCTCAGGCGGGCAGGCCTGAGGCCTGCACCCATTTGTTTGGCGCTCTTCAATCGGGTGCA
>CALDHQ010000234.1 GCA_937894055.1 uncultured Polymorphobacter sp. | reverse complement strand
TCGGCATGGAAGCGCCGCGCGGCCGCTGCGCCGATGCCCGATGCGCCGCCGGTGATGACGACCGACTTGTCCTTGAACCGCATGATCTTCTCCCCGGAAATTGCCAACTCGACTTCTTATTTATATTGCACTATAAATACGCTTCAGCGGCGAAATGCAAGACCGCAGCATTGATTTGGGGAGATTGCCATGTCGAGTCCCGAAGCGCGTTACACCGGCGGCGACCTGCTGGCGCAGACGCTCCACGATGCCGGCGTCACCAAGATTTTCGCGCTGCACGGCGGCCATCACGAGGCGCTGTTCAAGGGCTGCATCGACCAGGGCATCGACCTCATCGACTTCCGCCACGAAGCCGCCGCCGGCCACGCCGCCGACGCCTATGCGCGCACCACCGGCAAGCTCGGCGTCTGCATCATCACCGCCGGGCCGGGGTTCACCAACGCCATCAGCGCGATTGCCAACGCCCAGCTCGATGCGTCGCCGGTGCTGTTCCTGATCGGCGCGCCGCCGCTGCGCGAAGTCGAAACCAACCCGCTGCAGGGCGGCATCGACCAGATCGCCATGGCGCGCCCTGCCGCGAAATGGGCGCTGAGCATCCCCAGCACCGAGCGCGTCCGCGACCTGACCGCGATGGCGATCCGCAAGGCGATGACCGGCCGCAAGGGGCCGGTGGTGCTCGAAATCCCCATCGATATCCTGCACATGAGCGTCACCGGCGCGCAGGCGACGCCGTCGGCCGGGCTGGCGGTGCGGCCGCAGCCGGCCCCTGCCCCCGAAGAAGTCGCCGCACTGGCCGAACTGTTGCTGCGCGCCGAGCGCCCGGTCATCGTCGCCGGGCTCGAAGCTGCGTCGGCGGCGACCGCGGTGGCGTTGCGTGCGCTGGTCGCCAAACTGCCGCTGCCGGTGTTCGCCAAGCCGCAAGCCTATGGCCTGCTGCCTGCAGGCCACGCTTGCGACGCCGGCGCGGCGGGCAATCTCGCGGTGCTGCCGATAATCGACGCGGGCGCGCCCGACCTTGTCATCCTGCTCGGCGCACGGCTCGGGCTGATGCTCGGCGGGCGATCGGGGGCGCTGGTGCCGCATGACGCGCACGTCGTGCAAATATACTCGGATGCGAGCGAAATCGGCCGGTTGCGGGATATCGACCTGCCGATAGCCGCCGATTGCGCGCAGACGCTGACGGCGCTGACAAAGGCGCTCGCGACGGTAGAGCTGCCCGACACAAGTGATTGGACGGCGCGCGCTGCGGGGGCCAAGGCGCTCGCCGCCAGTGCCTGGCCCGACGTCGAGGTCGCCGGCGGCATCCACCCCTATCACGCCGCCAAGGCGGTGGCCGACGCGGCAGGGCAAGACGCGGCCTATGTCTTCGACGGCGGCGAATCGTCGAGCTGGGGCACCGCGACGGTCGCCGTCGATGCGCCGGCGCGGGTGCTGTCGCACGGCTATCTCGGCTGCCTTGGTATCGGGCCGGGGTTTGCCATCGGCATGCAGATTGCGCACCCCGACCGGCGTGTCGTACAGCTGACCGGTGATGGCGCGATGGGCTTCCATATCCAGGAATTCGACACGATGGTCCGGCACCGGCTGCCGATCGTCACGGTCATCCTCAACAACCAGGTCTGGGGCATGTCGATCCATGGCCAGCAGATGATGTACGGCGCCAACTACAACGTCATCACCAAGCTCGGTTCGACGCAATATGCCAGCATCGCCGCCGCGTTCGGCTGCCATGCCGAGCGCGTCACGACGTTCGCCGAGATTGCCCCGGCGATGGCGCGGGCGTTCGCCTCGGGCAAGCCGGCGCTCGTTGAAATCATGACCGATGCCGATGTCGTCCACCCGGCGACGGTGGCGATGCTCGGGCAGTTGGCCGAGGGCAGCCGCGACATCATGATCCCCTATTACGAAAACATCGCGGCGAGCTAAGGCATGGCGCTATCCGCCGAGCGCCGCAGCGCGCGCATCGCCCATCTGGTGGACACCGCACGCGCGCTGGTGCGCGACAGCGGTGATGCCGGGTTTTCGATGACGCAGCTGGCGACGCGCGCCGGCGTCAGCCCCGCCACGCCGTATAATCTGGCGGGCAGCAAGGGCGAGATCATGCGGCTGGTGGTGCGCCGCGAATTCGAGGATTTCGATGCCAAGCTCGGCCGCATCCGCCAGCTCGACGCCCTGGCCCGGGGCCGCGGACAATCGCTCGCCCAGCTGTCGCTCGCCTGGGTCCTGCGTCAACCTGCCATCACGTCGGCGTTGATCGGGGCCAGCAAGGTCTCGCAGATCGAGGAAAACCTCGCCGCCTTCATCCGCGACGTGGACGTGCTGATCATCGACGCTCAATACACCGCCGAGGAATACAAGGATCACGTCGGCTGGGGCCACGGGTGCCTGGACGACGTGGTCCGTTTTGCCCTCGCCAACCGGGTGAAGCGACTTTTCCTCTTTCATCACGACCCGCGTCACGAC
>CALDHQ010000233.1 GCA_937894055.1 uncultured Polymorphobacter sp. | reverse complement strand
CCCCGACGGTGCTGCCTGAATGCCGTCGCCGGCCAATACATTGGCCTCAAGGCCATTGGCTGCGAGGGTCAGGCGGCTGCTGGCCAGTGCAAAGGCATCCACGTCGAGCAGGCTGATCTGGCTGTCCGGGTAACGGCGCTTGAGTGTGGCGCCGAGCACGCCGGCCCCGCAGCCGAAATCCAGCATATGCCCTGCGGGCAGTTGTTCGAGGTGTTTGAGCAGCAGGGCGGTGCCACGGTCCAGCCGCCCGTGGCTGAATACGCCTGGGAGACTGACCACCTGCAGCGGGCCGTCATCCAGTTCAAGGCTGAAGTGTTGCGCCAGGGCCTGCAGATCAGGTTGCGCAGGCGCTTGTTCAACCGTCACCTGCCACAACTGGCAATGCCGGGCGCTGTCGAGTTTGCGGGGTTTTCCGAAAGCCGCGAGTTGCTTGGCGGCACGCTCGATGCCGGCACGTTTCTCACCGACCAGATACAGCGTTGCCTCGGGCAGGCGCGCAGCCAGTGCCGCGTGTTCCTCGCTGACCTCGTCGTCACCCGCCAGCGCCGCGGCCGCTCGCGCGGCCCGCAGCGCCAGCAGTGGACCGCGCATGGAATCCACACCCAGCGCGCCTGCCGCCTCGCACAGCGCAGACAGGATGGGCGCACTCACGCACACCTGCGGCAGCAGCGCGCGCGCTGCTGCGATATCACTGGCGCGCCAAGTCACTGCCTCGTCTTCTTCCCCGTGCCGCCCCGATCCCATCAGGGGCCTGAACGCCAGCCGGTCCATCAGCGCCGCGCAAGGCCGCTCGTCGTCCTCGATGCCTTCATCCAGCGCGACCACGCCCAGCCGCGCCGGCCGCTGCGTCGTCGATGAAGCTCTGCACTCGATCGCGCCGCCGAGGCGGCACCTGAGCGCCTTTGCGACGCCGCGCGGGCGGACGCGCGTGTCGATCAACTCGATGATCTGCGCGACGATTTCGGCGTCTTCGGGGTCGTCGTTGATGGCGGCGGCGGCCGGTGCCTGCGCGGTGAACAGCGGCGCGTTGCTGCTGAAATGGTCGACGAGCACGCCGAGCACCTGCGGCTTGAGATAGCTCCAGTCGGCGCTGGCTTCGGCCTTCGTCACCGCGATGAAGTCGGTGCCGAACAGCACGCGCGTCACATCGCCGAGCGCAAACAGCGCGGCAGCGAGCGGCGATCCCTCGTCGGCGGCCTCGGCGGTGGCGAACTCGGCGCTGCCTTCGGCGAGCACGGTGCGACCGGCGAGGAACTTCAGCGTTGCCGGATTGGGCGTGCGTTCGGTTTCGATATACATGGGGGGAACTCCGTTCTGGCGTCCATGTGGCGCGTCGGCGTCGCAATATCAAGCATTCGCCGTCGATGCAGGGCGGGCAGGTCACCGCTATTTCGGTGGCGAAAGCAACCCGCAAGGCGCTATGCTGACGCCGGGTCAGGTCGGAGCGCATGGCAGAGCTTTTCATTTCCTACGCACGGTCGTCGGAAGCGCAGGCCGCCGCCATCGCGCAAGCGTTGGTGGCGCGCGGGCTGACGGTCTGGCGCGATGATGCGCTGCCGCCGCACCGCACCTATGCCGAGGTCATCGAGGAGCATCTGCGCGCCGCCGCCGCCGTGCTGGTGTTGTGGACCGCCGATGCGGTCAAATCGCAATGGGTGCGCGCCGAGGCCGAGGTGGCGCGCGAACTGGGCACGCTGGTCCAGATCAGCCTCGACGGTGTCGTGCCGCCGCTGCCGTTCAACCAGATCCAGTGTGCCGACCTGCGCGACTGGCGCGGCGAATTGACCGGCGCCGACTGGCGCAAGGTGCTCGCCAGCATCGATGAACTGGTGGCCGGCAAGGTCGCAGCCGGCGACGCCGAGGCGGTGATTCCGGCGCTGGCGCTGCCGCGCAAGCCGTCGATCGCGGTGCTGCCGTTCGCCGACCTTGGTGGCGCCGCCGAGCATGATTTTCTGGCGGACGGCATGGTCGAGGAAATCAGCACGGTGCTGTCGCGCTTCCAGAGCCTGTTCGTCATCGCCGGCCAGTCGAGCCTGACCTACCGCGACACGCACAAGACTGCGCAGCAGATCGCGCGCGAACTGGGGGTGCGTTACCTGCTCGAAGGCAGCGTGCGCCGCGCCGGCAGCCGCGTGCGGATTTCGGCGCGGCTGGTCGATGCAGTGGCGGGCGAACAGATCTGGGCCGAGCATTTCGATGACGGTCTCGATGATGTGTTCGCGTTGCAGGACCGCATCGCTGCCAACGTCGCCAGCCATATCGATTCGACGATCGAAACCGCCGAAATGCGCCGTGCCACCGCCCGCCGCGCGGGCGCGGCCGATACCATCGAGCTCGTCTGGCGCGCCAACGCCGCGATTTTCGATGCCGACCGCGCGGTCCAGGCCGCCGCGATTGCCGATGCCGAACGCGCCGTCGCGATCGACCCCGACAATGCCTGGGCGGTCGCGACGTTGGGCTTTTGTCACGGTGTCGCCTATTCCTCGATGGGCTCGACCGACCCGGTTGCCAGCCGCGCCGCCGCGCTCGCCGCCTATGAACGCGCGCTGCGGCTCGATGGCCAGGACCCGCAGGTGCTGTGTCTGGCGGCGGCCATCCAGTTGCAGGTCGCCGGCGACCTCGACGCCGCCAACCGGCTGATCGATCAGGCCATTGCCGCCAATGACGGTTCGGCCAATTCATTGTACTGGGGCGGCTGGATCGACGTTGCGACCGGTCGCGCCGCCCGCGGGCTCGAACGCTTGCAGGCCAGTTTGCGGCTCAACCCGCGGACGCCGCACCGGCCGTTCAATCTGGCGGGCATCGGCCTGTGCCTGTTTGCGCTCGAACGCTACGGCGAGGCCGCCGAGGTGCTGACCGAGGCCGCGGCGCAGCGTCCCAACTACGGCATCGCGCTGGCGGGGCTTGCCGCCAGTCTGGCGCTCGACGGCAAGCGTACCGAGGCGCGACTCGCCGCCAAGCGTTTGCGCGCCGCAATCGCCAGCGAGGTTTATCTGTTCGTCTTCCGCGACGCGGGTCAGCGCGATCGTTTGCGTGCCGGCGTCGCGCTCGCCGAACGCGCCACCCCCGCGGCATAGGCGCTCAAGTCAGCGCGCGCAGCCGGTCTTCGGAAACGCCACCTGGCACGATCATCACCAGACAGGGCAGGGTGCCGGCGCGCTCACCGGCGAAGTAGCTGACCAGCGGCCCCGGTGCGCCCTTGGGCGCGGCGCCGAGCACCAGCGCATGGATCGAGGGGTCGGCGGCCACGGTGTCCATCACGGCGGCAATCGCCTCGCCCTTGGCGATGATGACGCCGGGGCGGCTGCCCGTCCATTCGACGACTTCATCGGCGATGCCCGCCAGCAGCGACTGGGCGTTCTCGGCGGCTTCGGCCTCGATCGCCGCCTGCACGCCGCCCCATTGCATGAACTCGGTGGCGGGCATGACGTGGAGCAGGATGACGCGGCCGCTGACGCTGCGCGCGCGCAATGCGGCATAGCGCAACGCGACACGGCTTTCGGGCGTCGCGTCGACGACGACGAGATAGGTTCGTACCGAATCGGCAGCGGGTGCGTTCATCCGCCGCAGCCTAAGCCGCGCCGCCGCCCGACGGCATTTGCTGACGCTGGCGTACCTGGGCTATCTGGAGTCGGATGGAAGCTACTTCTGGCTCTCCAGCAAGGTGCTGCGGTTTTCGGGGACCTACCTGTCGTCGGCCCGTCTGCCGCGGGTGTTGCAGCCCACCCTGAACCGTCTGGCGATCCAGACCCAAGAGTCGTTTTCCGCGGTGGTGTTGGACGGTGATGAAGTGGTCATCGTGGCGCGTAGCGGCAACGATCTGCGCAGTTCATCGGTGGGGTCGGCCCAGGTGCTGGCCTATGGCGTCCCGGTCTGGTGGGTGCAGGCCTCGATGCCGGTGGGATTCCTGTTGCTGGGCATGAAACTCGGCGCGCGGTGCGCCGCGGCCTATTCCTCGGCCGGCACCCCAGCAACCCGCACGCACGACGGCTCAAAACCATCGCAAGGCACCTCCCTACGACATAACAGAGCCGGAATCCCCTCCCCTACCCGCAAAGTACCCCCCACGAGGCGGCGAGCGTCGGCGCACGCGCGTAGTCGGGCAGCGCCATCTGGGCCCGCAGCTGGGCCAGCACCAGCCCGCACTGTTCCTGCGCGAGCGAATTGGCCGGGTCCACCGCCGGGAACACCACGTGTTCCAGCGTCTGCACCACAGATCGGAAGAGCGTCGTGTAGGGAAA
>CALDHQ010000232.1 GCA_937894055.1 uncultured Polymorphobacter sp. | reverse complement strand
GCCGCCCAGCACCAGCAGCGCGGCGATCACCAGCATCAGGGCGACGGTGATCGGAATCACCGGGATATTGGGATCGCGCACTCGCCATGAGAGGATCCACGCCACCGCGATGGCAAAGCCGGGCTTGAGAAATTCGGACGGCTGGAGACTGAAGCCGATCCACAGCCAGCGCTTCGCGCCCTTCACTTCGCCCCCGAAGATCGGCACCAGCACCAGCGCGACAAGCATGGCGGCGGCAAGGATGATCGCCAGCCGCCGCGTGGTTTCCTTGGGCAGGAGCGAGGCGATGAACATCGCGAGGAGGCCAACCGCAAGCCAGCGCAAGTGCAGCCAGAAGAAATAGGCCTCGCTCAAGGTTTCTTCGCTGGTCGATAGCCGCCCCGCACTGGCAGGCGATGCGGCATAGACCGCGATCGTGCCGAGCACCATCAGCGCCAGAACCAGCCCCAGCAGCGTGCGATCAATCTCGCGCCACCATACCAGCAGCTGACGGCGGCGATCCTGCGGGAACGGCGCGGGCTGCGGCACACGCCGACCGCTGGTGGGCAAATAGGGCCGCGCTCCGCTCATCTGGCAGTCAACCCTGCAACAATTTCGCGAAAGCTATCCCCGCGCACTTCGTAATCGCGGAACTGATCAAAACTGGCGCAGGCGGGCGACATCAACACGGCGTCGCCTGCATGCGCCTTGGTGTTGGCCAGCTGGACGGCCTCTTCCATGCTGGCCGCAAAGCTTTGCGGCACCGCGCCGTCAGAGCCGATCGCAGAAGCGATCAGCGCGGCATCGCGGCCGATCAGCACATGGTCGGCACCGGTGATGCCGGCTTCGGGCAAGACCTGCCGCACTAATGCGCGCAGCCGACGCTTCAGCCGGTTACGCACCACCGAATTGCCGATTTTCTTGGTGACGGTGAAGCCGGCGCGCATTTGCGGGTCGGCATCAAGGCGGTCACGCACCAGCAACAGGAAGCCGGGCGTCGGCGCGCGACGGCCGGCATTGGCCGCCAGAAAGTCGCGCCGTGCAGAAATGATGATCATGGGTGCCGAAATCGGGTCCGGCGCCGGCACTGCGTGGATTAGGCGCTCAGCTTCGCGCGGCCCTTGGCGCGGCGGTTGGCGAGCACCTTGCGGCCGCCCGGCGTTGCCATGCGCGTGCGGAAGCCATGGCGACGGGCGCGCACGAGCTTGCTGGGCTGAAAGGTCCGCTTCATTACATTATCCTCAGAATCACGGCGGCCAACGCAAGCTGGCCGAAATCAAGGGTGGGCGCATAGCGGCAGCGCGTGCCCAAGTCAATGCACAGCGGGGGCGTGGACGCGCAATACGGCTTCAAGCCGGCGTTGCGGTGCCCCATTCGCTCCAGCCGGCAAAGCGCGGCGTGCCGGGCAGATACATCGACTCGCTCTTGGTCAGGTTGAACCCCGCCGCCTTGATCGTCTCCGACACTGGTCGCGTCAGGTGGCAACCGCCGGCGATGCGCTTCCAGATGGGCTCGACGCGGTGCTGCCATTTCTGGACACCGGCATCGGGTGCCAGCCCGTGCTCGCTGAAAAACAGGGTGCCGCCGGGCTTGAGCACGCGCCGCGCCTCGGCAAGTGCCTTCGCCGGCGTGTGCACCGAACACAGCGTGAAGGTGCAGACGATGCTGTCAAAGCTGTGCTCGCCGAACGGCAGCGCCTCGGCGGTGCCTTCGCGCACTTCGACCAGCAGGCCCTGCGGCCGCGGCGCCTCATGCGCGATGGCGCGCAGCTCGGCACTGGGGTCGACGCCCTGGACGCTGATGACGTTCTTGGGGTTGTAGAACGGCAGGTTCAGCCCGCCGCCGATGCCGAGTTCAAGCACCCGTCCCGTGGCGAGCGGCACCACCTTGGCGCGCTGCTTGGCAATCGGCTTGCTGCCGCACGCGCAGCCGATGACGTACGGCAAAATGTGGCGATCATAGAATCCGGTCATTTCGAGCCCCCCTTTGAAACCACAGTCTCGCAACCAGCACCTTTCGGCACAAGCCCTGTCAACGAATGATTAACAATTTCAATCATGGCTTGCCAGCAACTTCTTGCGGCCAACCGCCACGACCTCACGTCAGTCGCGCGTTGCCGCCGACACCACATCGCGCTGCGGCGGCGGCACGTCATCCGTATTCGCCGCGACCTGTTTAACGGCCGCGGGCGCCGGCACCTTGCGGCGGCGGCGCATCCCCATGTCGGTAATCCGGCCGGCGCGCGGGTAGCGGTGCTGCCAGCGCACATATTTGCGCCGCGCCCACAGCGAGTTCTTGAGGATCAGCGCCAGCCCGAAGCCGAACACGATGATGCCGATGGGAATGGGCTGCGGGATGGTGGCAATCACCGGCGCCGCGAGCAGCAGGATGAACCCCGCCGCCAGTTGCGCCACGCGCACAGGTTCGCTGCGGATCAACGTCTGCAAGAAAGTGGGACGCGTGCGCTGCATTCCACAGCGATTAGGAGGGGGTTTGCGGGCGCGCAAGGCATCATGGCTTAACGGCGGCCAAGCAGACCTATGTAGCGGGCTTGTGTGATGCGATTGTCGCGCTACTGTGGCTTCAGGGTCATGGTTTTTGCTGCGGGACAGGTGACTGTTTTTCGCAAAGGATAATTCATGGTCGCTCATGTCGCCACTGTCGCGTTCCTCGGGCTCGAGGCACGCAGCGTCGATGTCCAGGTCCAGATCACCGGCGGCATGGCGGCGTTCGTGCTCGTCGGGCTGCCCGACAAGGCGGTCAAGGAAAGCCGCGAGCGGGTGCAGGCGACACTCGACGCTATCGGGCTGGCGCTGCCGCCGCGCCGCGTCGTCGTCAATCTGTCACCCGCCGACCTGCCCAAGGAAGGCTCGCATTACGACCTGCCGATTGCGCTCGGGCTGCTCAGCGCGATGGGGTTGGTGTCGGCCGAGGTGCTCGACCAATATGTCGTCGTCGGTGAGCTCGGGCTCGATGGCCGCGTCGCGCCGGTGCCCGGCGTGCTGCTCGCGGCACTGCATGCCGCCGAGCACGAACTCGGGTTGATCTGCCCGGCCGCGCAAGGTGGCGAGGCGGCGTGGGCGGGCGAAGTCGAGGTACTCGCCGCGCCCGACCTGCTGACGCTGATCAACCACCTCAAGGGCACGCAGCTGCTGTCGCCGCCGGTCCGCACGATAGCCGAGGGGACATGGCACGGCCCCGACATGAACGAGATCAAGGGCCAGGAAACCGCCAAGCGCGCGCTCGAAATCGCCGCGGCCGGCGGCCATAACTTGCTGATGAGCGGCCCGCCGGGGTCGGGCAAGTCGCTGCTCGCCGCCGCCCTGCCGGGAATCCTGCCCGAACTTACCCCCGCCGAGGCGCTCGAAGTCTCGATGGTGGCGTCGATGGCGGGCGAGTTGGAGGGCGGCAAACTGCTGCGCGCCCGCCCCTTCCGCGCGCCGCACCATAGCGCGTCGATGCCCGCACTCGTCGGCGGAGGCGCCAAGGCGCGACCCGGCGAGGTCAGCTTGGCGCATCTCGGCGTGCTGTTCCTCGACGAACTCCCCGAGTTCCAGCGCGGCGTGCTCGATTCGCTGCGCCAGCCGCTCGAGACCGGCGTGGTGATGGTGGCGCGCGCCGCCGCGCACGTCACCTATCCGGCGCGCGTCCAGCTGATCGCGGCGATGAACCCGTGCCGCTGCGGACATCTGGGCGACGCCAGCCAAGCCTGTTCGCGCGCGCCGAAGTGCGCCGCCGACTATCAGGCGCGCGTGTCGGGGCCGCTGCTCGACCGCATCGACCTACATGTCGATGTCGCCGCGGTCAGCGCCGCCGATCTGACCTTGCCGCCGCCGTCCGAAAGCTCGGCACAGGTCGGCGCGCGCGTGGCGAAAGCGCGTGCCATCCAGACCGCGCGCTACGCCGACCACAAGGCACGCAGCAACGCCGAGGCCGACGGCAAGCTGCTCGAAGAAGTCGCCACGCCCGATGCACCCGGCGCCAAGCTGCTGACGCAGGCGGCACAGGCGCTGAGGCTGTCGGCGCGCGGCTATCACCGCGTGTTGCGTGTTGCCCGCACGCTTGCCGATTTGGAGGGCAGCGCCAGCGTGACGCGGCTTCATATCGCCGAAGCCTTGAGTTATCGTCGGCAGGCACCGGTGAATTAAGGGGTTCCGGGCAAATGAGGGGACAGACAATGGACAAGTCGGCAACGCAGTGGATGGTCGAGCCGCTGAAGAAGTATGCGACCTTCTCGGGGCGGGCGCGGCGCAAGGAATATTGGTGGTTCCAGCTGTTCCTGATTCTGGCGACGCTGCTGGCGTTTTGCGTCGATGTGATGCTCAACGGGCTTGATGCGATGATCGCCGGCGCGACTGGCTATGCCGGGGCGCTGGTGTCGCTGGCGCTGTTCCTGCCGGGGCTGGCGGTGGCGGTGCGGCGGCTGCACGACACCGACCGGCGCGGCTGGTGGCTGCTGATGCCGGGGATCCCAGCAGTGATCCTTGGCGGTGCGGCGGGCGCGACAGCCGTCGGGGTCGAAGGCGCGGGCAAGTGGCTGGCAGCCGGCGGCCTGCTGCTCGGCATCGTGTCGGTCCTGCTGATCGTCTGGTATTGCAGCCGTGGCACCATCGGCGAAAACCGCTTCGGGCCTGATCCGATCAGCGAATGACGGCGCGGCGGGCTCAGGCCGCAGCCTTCTCCGGCCCGAGCTCGCCTTCCCATTTCGCCACGACGGCGGTCGCCACGGCATTGCCGACCACGTTCGTCGCGCTGCGCCCCATGTCGAGGAAGTGATCGACCGCGAGGATGAGCAGCAGCCCGGCCTCGGGAATGTTGAAGAAGCTCAAGGTCGCAGCGATGACGACCAGGCTGGCGCGCGGCACGCCGGCCATGCCCTTGCTGGTCACCATCAGCAGCAGCAGCATGGTAATTTCCTGCCCGAGTGACAGATCGATGCCGTACGCCTGCGCGATGAAGATGGTGGCAAAGCTGCAATACATCATCGAGCCATCGAGGTTGAACGAATAGCCCAGCGGCAGCACGAAGCTGGCAATGCGCGGCGGCACCCCGAAGCGTTCGAGCGCCTCCAGCGTCTTGGGATAGGCGCTTTCCGAACTCGCGGTGGCGAACGCCAGCAGGAACGGCTCGCGGATTGCCTTGCTCAGCCCGAGGATGCGCGGCAGGCCGATGACCACCGCACCGGCCGCCAGCAGCAGAATCCACAGCATACCGAGGCTGAGGTAGAAGCCGCCGATGAACTTGCCGAAGGTGACGAGGATGCCCAGCCCTTCGGTGGCGACGGCGGCGGCGACCGCGGCAAACACCGCGAACGGCGCGAAGTTCATCACATAGCCGGTAATCTTGAGCATCAGCTGCGCCACCGCATCGAGCAGGTGCGTCAGCGGCTTGCCGGTATCGCCCAGCGCCAGCAGCCCGACGCCGGCAAACACCGAAAACACCACGATCTGCAGGATCTCGTTGGTCGCCATCGCCTCGAAAATCGACTTGGGTACCAGATGCGTGACGAAATCCTTGAGACTGAACGCCGCGGTCTGGATCCCCGAACTCGCACTCACCGGCGGCACCAGCCCGACGCCGACGCCGGGCTGCAACCAATTGACCATGATCAGCCCGAGCGTGATCGACACCAGTGACGCACCGATGAACCAGCCGAGCGTCCGCCCGAACATCCGGCCGAGCGCGCTGCCGTCGCCCATGTGCGCGATGCCCACCGTCAGCGTCGACAGCACCAGCGGCGCGATGATCATCTTGATCAGCCGCAGGAACAGGTCGGTGACAATCGACAGATAGTGCGCGACCTCCTTCGCGGCGTCGGGCGACGCGGCATAGGCATTGACCGCCCAGCCGGTGAACAATCCCGCCACCAGCGCCGCCAGAATATAATAGGTCAGGCGCTTGCCCATGCACGGTCCCCTGTCTCGACGCGGCGCATAACGGCGCGTCCGCCACGGTTAGCGTGGAACGCGCGCGAACGCCATATGCGTGACACGCGCGCGCGGCACGCTATGGTGGCGCGCATGACCGAAACGCCCGCTTCCGCCGCCCCCGCCGACTGGCGCCGCCACCTGCCACCCGGCGTCCGCCCCTATGCCCAGCGTGCGCCGATCGGGGCGCTGCTGCTCGGCATATCGTCGGGGTTTCCGTTCGCGATGATCGGCGCGACGCTGACCACCCGCCTCGCCGAAGCTGGCATCGAGAAAAAGGCGGTGACGGCGTTCGCGCTGGCCTTCCTGATGTACAATTTCAAATTCCTGTGGGCGCCGGCCATCGACCGCGTGCGGATTCCGCTGCTGGCCAACGCCATCGGCCAGCGCCGGGCGTGGCTGGTCGTCGTGGCGGCCGCCGTGATGGCGGCAGTGGCGTGGCTCGGGCTGGCGAACCCGCAGACTTCGCTGTCGACCGTGGTCGCCGCGACCTTGTGCGTGGCGTTTGCCGGCGCGACCTATGACATCGTCATCGACGCGTTCCGCATCGAAACGCTGACCCCCGAACAGCTCGGCGTCGGGTCGGGCATGTCGCAATATGGCTGGCGCATCGGTGCATCGGCGGCGGGCGCGCTGGCGCTGGTCATCGCCGAGCGCGCCGGCTGGAGCACCGCCTATGTCGCGGCCACGCTGTTCGCGCTGCCGGCGGTGGCGGCGGGAGTGCTGCTCGGCGAGCCGGTGCGCCATGCGGTCGTCAACTCAACCAAGCGCGGCTGGGCGGCGGTCAGCGACGCGGTGATTGCGCCGCTCGCCGACTTCATGCAGCGCCCCGGCGCCGGGCTGGTGCTGGCGTTCATCCTGATCCACAAGCTCGGCGATACCGTCGCCAACCTGTCGTTCCGGCTGCTGTTCAACGACCTGGGGTTCAGCAAGGACGAAGTCGCTTACTATGACGTGGCGTTCGGACTGGTCGCGCTGCTCGTCGGCGTCTTCGTCGGCGGCATCCTCTACACGCGACTGGGGCTGAAACGCTCGGTGCTGGTCAGCCTGATCCTGATGGCAGTGTCGAACCTCAGCTTCGCGGCACTCGCGCAGGCCGGCCATTCGAACATCGGCATGGCCGCGGCCATCGGTTTCGAGAATTTCAGCAGCGGTATCGGCGGCGTCGCGGTCGTCGCCTATTTGTCAGCGCTGTGCGATCTGCGCTTCACCGCGACGCAGTTCGCGCTGCTGTCGGCGGCGGCGTCGGTGCTCGGCCGCTTCGTCAGCGGCACGACCGCGGGCGCGATGATCGAGGCGCTCGGCTATGTGCAATTCTATCTGCTGACCACCGTCGCGGCGCTGCCCGGCATCGTGCTGTTCGTGGTGATGATGCGGCGCGGGCTGGTCGATGATGTCGCGATTGCCGCGCGCAACGCGGCGCGCTGACTGTCACGCAGCGGTCACGGCCGAGTGACCGGTTTGTCATTTCCGGTCGCTAGGGCAACGCCATGGTGAAACGGCACGGCGGAGCAAGCATGGGCCTTCCAGTACGAATCCCCCCGGCGCGGCCAGGCTGGACGCCGGCACCGCCCGAGACGCCAATCCGTGTCGGCCAGCTCGAAGTGCGCCTCGCGCAATCGGGCGTCGAAGTCGCTGCGGCGCAGGCGCTGCGCTACCGGATCTTTTACGACGAAATGGGCGCGCAACCGACGCGCGCGATGCTGGCGTCGCGGCGCGACATCGACGCGCACGACAATGTCTGCGATCATCTGCTGGTCATCGACCATGACGCCGGTGTCCGCGGGCAGGTTGTCGGCACCTACCGCTTGCTGCGCCAGTCGGTGGCGCAGGCGCATGGCGGTTTCTATTCGGCCGGCGAATATGACCTGACGCCGCTGCTCGCGCAGGCGCCCGCCAGCGGCCAGTTGCTCGAACTCGGGCGCAGCTGCGTCGCGCCGGCGTACCGCAACACCACGACGATCAGCCTTCTCTGGCGCGGTATCGCCAGCTATTTGCAGGCGCACCGCATCGGCCATCTGTTCGGCTGCGCGTCGCTGCACGGCACCGACCCCGCCGCGCACGCCGCCGAACTGTCGTACCTGTACCATCACCACCTTGCGCCGCCCGAGCTGCGCGCCCGCACGCTGCCCGCGCACTTTGTCGAAATGGACCGCCTGCCCGCCGAACGCATCGACGCGCGCGCTACCGCACGGACGCTGCCGCCGCTACTCAAGGGCTATCTGCGCGTCGGCGCGATGGTCGGCGACGGCGCCTTCATCGACCGCCAGTTCAACACCGTCGACGTGTTCGTGGTGATGCCGGTGGCGCAGATCACCCGCCGCTACGCCGGCCGCTTCGACCTCGGCGCCGACGCCACGGCGGCTTGACCCCGAGGCAGCGCGGCGGTTGAATGGTGCAGCGACAGGGGAATCTGACATGCGCTGCAGCTGGGCCGAAGGCGATGCCGTTATGGCCGCCTATCACGACAACGAATGGGGCGTGCCCGTCCGCGACAGCCGCGCGCTGTGGGAAATGCTGATGCTCGAAGGCTTTCAGGCCGGGCTGTCATGGCGCACCATCCTGCACCGCCGCGACGGCTTCCGCGCCGCGTTCGCCGGCTTCGACCCCGAAATCGTCGCGGCGTTCACCGCCGATGATGTCGAACGGCTGATGGGCGACCCCGGCATCATCCGCGCCCGCGCCAAGATCAATGCCACCATCGGCGGCGCCCAGGCATTCCTGCGCATGCGCGATGCCGGCGAGGACTTCAGCGGCTTCGCCTGGAGCTTCGTCGGCGGCGTGCCGCTAGTCGGCGACGGCGTCACCGTTCCCGCCCAAACGCCGCTGTCGGCCGAAATCTCGAAGGCGCTCAAGGCGCGCGGCTTCAAGTTCGTCGGGCCGGTGATCACCTATGCGTGGATGCAGGCGGTCGGGCTGGTGGACGACCATGCGGCGCGGTGTTTCAGGCGGAACCCGGCAGTTTAGCGAACGCCCCGGCGCTCTTGATCCTCCCCGCCTTCGGGGAGGATCAAGAGGGGTGTTAAACCGGCGCCTGCCCGTTCGCCGCCAACACTTCACCCGCCAGATGCAGCGAGCCGGTAATCAGCACCACCGGTGGCCGGGCGCGGTCGCTGCCGCGGGCGATTTCGGACAGCGCCTCGGCGACGCTCGACGAGGTGCTGGCGGGCAGGCCGGTTTCGCGGGCGATGCGCACCAGTTCGGCGGGGTCGTGGTGTTCGTGGCGGGCGATCGGCACGGCGTAGACGGCGGTGGCGCGGCCGGCGAACGGCTTGAGGAAGCCGGCGGCGTCCTTGGTCGAAAGCATGCCGAGCACGATGTAGAACGGCCGTTCGGCGAGCGCGTGGCCGCGGAAGGCGTCGGCGATGGCGCGGCCGGCGGCGGGGTTGTGGCCGCCGTCGAGCCAGACATCGGCTTCGGGCGCCAGCCTTGCGGTCAGCGGCCCCTTGTCGAGCTTTTGCAGCCGCGCCGGCCATTCGGCCCAGCCCATGCCGGCGCGCAGCGCTGAGTCGGGCACGGTGACCGCCGACTGGTGGCGCAGCATCGCGACGGCGAGCGCGGCGTTGTCATATTGGTGCGTGCCGGCGAGGCGCGGCAGCGGCAGGCTGAGTTTGCCCGCCGCGTCGCGGTAATGCAGCTGGCCTTCGTAGAGCGCGGAATCCCAGTCCTCGCCGCGCACCAGCGTTTTGGCGCCGACGAGGCCGGCGACTTCGGCGATGCGCGCGGTGACGGTCTTGGGATAGCGCGACAGCAACATCGGCACGCCCTTTTTGGCGATGCCGGCCTTTTCGCGCGCGATGTCGAGGATCGAGTTGCCGAGCCAGCTCTGGTGATCGATGCCGAGCTGCGCGATGCCGGTGACGACGGGGTTTTCGATGACGTTGGTTGCGTCCAAGCGCCCGCCGAGCCCGACTTCGAGGATGCAGGCGTCGGCCGGGGTGCGCGAGAACGCCAGCAGCGCCACCGCGGTCGTCAGTTCGAAGAAGGTGATCGGCATATTGGCGTTGACGTTGAGCACGTCGCGCATGTTGAGCATCAGCGTGTCATCGTCGATCAGATGCCCGGCGAGCCGGATGCGCTCGTTGAAGCGCACCAGGTGCGGCGAGGTATAGACATGGACGCGCGCGCCCGACGCTTCGAGGCAGGCGCGCAGGAACGCCACCGTCGAGCCCTTGCCGTTGGTGCCCGCGACATGGAACACCGGCGGCAGCTTGCGATGCGGATTGCCGAGCCGGCTGAGCAGCCGCTCGAGCCGGTCGAGCGACAGGTCGACGGTCTGCGGGTGCAGCTTGAACGCCACCGAAAGCAGCGCATCAAGGACCGGATTGTCGGAGTGCGCTGCCTCCATGCTGTCAGGCAGCCACGCGCTGGCGCATCAGCAATTCCACCAGCCGCGCCAGCGTCGCGTGCAGCTCCTTGCGCGGCACCACCATGTCGAGCATCCCGTGTTCGAGCAGATATTCGGCGCGCTGGAAGCCTTCGGGCAGCTTTTCGCGGATGGTGTTTTCGATGACGCGTTGCCCGGCGAAACCGATCAATGCACCGGGTTCGGCGATCTGGATATCGCCGAGCATGGCGTAGGAGGCAGTGACGCCGCCGGTCGTCGGGTCGGTCATCACGACGATGTACGGCAGCCCGGCCTCGCGCAGTTCGGCGACCGCGACGGTGGTGCGCGGCATCTGCATCAGGCTGAGAATGCCTTCCTGCATGCGCGCGCCGCCGGCGGCGGTGAAGATGATGAACGGCGCGCGGGCTTTGACCGCCGCCATCGCGCCGGTCAGGAACGCCTCACCCACGGCCAGCCCCATCGAGCCGCCCATGAACGCGAAGTTCTGCACCGCGACCACGGCATCGACGCCGCCGATCTTGCCGGTCGCGACTGCCATCGCCTCGGGCTCGGCTGTCGCGGTGCGCGCCGCCTTGATGCGGTCGGTGTATTTCTTCTGGTCGCGGAAACCGAGCGGGTCTTCGGGCACTGCCGGGATTTCGAGCCGCGTGTGGACGCCGTCATCGAACACCTGCGCGAAGCGCTCCTTCGGGCCGATGCGTTCGTGGAATTCGCACTTCGGGCAGACGCCAAGGTTCTCGTCGAACTCCTTGGTATAGACCATGGCGTTGCAGGCGCGGCACTTGTGCCACAGATTGTCGGGCGTCTCGCGGCGGCCGAGAAAGCCGGTCAGGCGCGGGCGGATGCGGGTGAGCCAACTCATTGGGCAGCCTCCTGGCGGGCGCCGTGCACCGCGGTGCTTAGCGAACGGACGAATGCTTCGACCTGTTCGGGCAGGTCGTTGGCGCGGGCTTCGGCAGCCGCGCCGATCAGCGCGACAATCGCCGAACCGACGACGACACCGTCGGCATGGCGCGCCACGGCGGCCGCGTCATCGGGCGTCTTGATGCCGAAACCCACGGCAATCGGCAGATTGGTCTTGGCCTTGAGCCGCGCCACGGCAGCGGCGATGTCGGTGGTTGCTGCCGATGCGGTGCCGGTGATGCCGGCGACCGCGACATAATAGACGAAACCCGACGCGCCGCCGAGCACCTTGGGCAGCCGCACCGCATCGGTCGTTGGCGTCGCGAGGCGCACCATGTGCAGGCCGCTGGCCTGCAGATACGGCGCCAGCTCGGCGTCTTCCTCGGGCGGCAGGTCGACGATGATCGTGCCGTCAAGCCCGGCGGCGGCCGCATCGGCGGCGAAGCGTTCGGGGCCGTAGCTCAGCACCGGGTTGAAATAGCCCATCAGGATGATCGGCGTGTCATTGTCTTCGAGCCGGTAGACGCGCACCATTTCGAGCAGCTCGCGCAGCTTCATATGGTGGCCGAGCGCGCGGATGTTGCCCGCCTGGATCGCCGGGCCATCGGCCATCGGATCGGTGAACGGCATGCCGAGTTCGACAATGTCGGCACCGCCCTTGACCAGCGACCGCAGCACGCGGCCCGAGGTTTCGAGATCGGGATCACCGGCAGTGACGAAGGTGACCAGCGCCGCGCGGTTGGCGGCGGCGCAGGCGGCGAAGCGGGCAGAGAGGCGGTCGGTCACAGGCCGAACCCCAGTGCTTCGGCGACGGTGAAGATGTCCTTGTCGCCGCGGCCGCACAGATTGGCGATGATGATCTGGTCCTTGGCCATCGTCGGCGCGATCCGGCGCAGCGCGGCCAGCGCATGTGCGGGTTCGAGCGCAGGGATGATACCCTCGGTCCGGCACAGCATCTGGAACGCGTCGAGCGCTTCCTGGTCGGTCGCCGATTGGTATTCGACGCGGCCGATGCTGTGCAGCCAGGCGTGCTCGGGGCCGATGCCGGGATAGTCGAGGCCCGCCGAAATCGAATGCGCCTCGGTGATCTGGCCGTCGTCGTCCTGCAGCAGCAGCGTCTTGTTGCCGTGGAGCACGCCGGGGCGACCGCCCGCCAGGCTGGCGGCGTGCGCGTCGGTTTGAAGGCCGTGGCCCGCAGCTTCGACGCCGATGATGCGGACGTCTGCGTCATCGAGGAACGGATGGAACAGGCCGATGGCGTTCGAGCCGCCGCCGATGCACGCCACCAGCGAATCGG
>CALDHQ010000231.1 GCA_937894055.1 uncultured Polymorphobacter sp. | reverse complement strand
ATGTTGAGCCGCGCCTTGTCGAGCACCTTCATCGCGGTCTTGAAACCCATGCCTTCCTGGCCGCCGATGATGCTGGCCGCCGGCACGCGCACATTGTCGAATATCACGTCAGCGGTATGCGAGCCGCGCTGGCCCATCTTGCGGTCGTAAGGACCGACCGTCAGTCCCGGCGTCTTGCGTTCGACAATAAAGGCCGATACGCCCTTGGCGTCCTTCGAATTCAGATCGGTGCGTGCCATCAGCGTAAAGATATCGGCTTCCGGCGCATTGGTGATGTAGCGCTTGCTGCCATTGATCACGTAAAAATCGCCGTCGCGTTTGGCCGTGGTGCGCAGCGATCCCGCGTCGGAACCGGCTTCCGGCTCGGTCAGTGCGAAGGAGCCGGTGATTTCACCGGCGGCGAGGCGCGGCAGGTATTTCTTTTTCTGTTCTTCGCTACCGTCGATGACAATGCCCTGCGAGCCGATCCCGGTATTGGTGCCGAAGCGCGAGCGGAATACCGGCGAGGCGTAACACACCGCCATCGAGGTCAGCACTTCCTCTTCGGTGGTCAGGCCGAGGCCGCCGTATTCCTCGGGAATGGTCAGGCCGAACAGCCCGAGTTCGCGCATTGCGGCAACAATGTCGGCGGGAATCTCGTCGGTTTCGGTAACCTCGGCTTCGCGCGGAATGAGCTTCTCGCGGACAAAGCGCTGCAGGGTGTCGAGCAAAATGGAAAAGGATTCGGGGTCGCGGATCATTGGAAATTCAATTTACAGGGATAGACAGGATGAGCAGGATATCCTGTAAATCCTGTCCATCCCGTTAATTACGGTTTTTCACTGCAGTTCAACGTTGGCATCCTTGATCACCTTCGCCCATTTGGCGATTTCGGTTTTGATCAATTCGGCAAACTGTTCCGGCGTGCTGCCCACCGGTTCAGCACCCAGTTCAGAAATGCGTTTGCTGACTTCCGGCAGCTTGAGAATGCGTGCGCTTTCCGCCGACAGCTGATCCACCACGGCCTTGGGTGTTTTCGCCGGTGCGAGCAGGCCGAACCAGGAACCGGAATCGTAACCGGGGACACCGGCCTCGGCGATAGTCGGCAGGTCGGGTACAGCCGCCGAGCGTTTGGTGGTGCTGACCGCCAGCGCGCGGATCTTGCCGGCTTTCACCTGCGGCAGATAAGGCGGCATGTTGTCGATGGTCACAGCAATCTGCCCGCCCATGACGTCGGCGAGAACACCTGCGCTGCCCTTGTACGGGATGTGCACGATGTTGGAGCCGGTCATGCTCTTGAATAGCTCCATCGACAGATGCGCGGTGCTGCCGTTGCCGGGAGACCCGTAAGACAGCTTGCCGGGATTGGCTTTTACATGCGCCAGGAATTCGCGCACGTTTTTGACCGGCAGCGCGTTGTTGACGACCATGATGTTGGGCACCATCGCCGACAGGCTGACCGGGGCAAAGTCATTCACCGGATGCCAGTTGAGCTTGCGATAGAGGCTGACATTGATGCCGTGCGTTCCTGCGGTACCCATCACCAGCGTGTGGCCGTCGGGATTGGCACGGGCTGCGACCTCGGTGCCGATATTGCCGGCAGCACCGGGACGGTTGTCGACAATCACCGGCTGGCCCCAGTTCTCGCTCATTTTCTGGCCAATGGCACGCGCCAGAATGTCTGTGGTACCAGCGGGCGTGTAGGCGACGATGATACGGATCGGTTTGGTCGGAAATGCAGTGGCGGCCTGCAAAGGCAGCGACAGCAGCGATGCAGCCAGCAATACGATGGGCATCAACGGTTTCATGAGGCTCCTCCTCCGGTTTTAGTGCGGATGTTTGCGACAGCTTAGCGCGAAGCGCGGCGGACCAGCGTCAGCGTCCGTTTTGCGGGATTGACGCGCACGATGTCACCGGTGCGGATCAGCTGGTAGGGGTCAGCCGACCAGCCTTCGGTGATGGTGATCCCGGCGAACACCGCGCCCTGCACCATCACCGGATTGGTGACCCCGAAGACAAAGGCTTTCGGGGCGATACCCTTGTTCTGGATGTCGTAGAAAGCCCAGCCGGCGGCTATGCCGCCCTTGGCACTGGGTGTGATCAGGATCTTGTCCTTGATGTTGTGGCCTTCGAGCGCATGGCCGGGCCGTGAGATCAGGCCGCTCCAGCGGTCGAGGTCATAGCGCGGTGAAAAACCTTCGACAGAAACCAGTGCTTCGCCTTCGACAATGGTACCGAAGGCGCGATTGACGCGGATGGTCTTGCCGGCTTTGGCGGGCTTGCTCACAGCACA
>CALDHQ010000230.1 GCA_937894055.1 uncultured Polymorphobacter sp. | reverse complement strand
TGCGCCGCGAGTGGCCGCACCTGCTGGTGCTGGGCGCGCTCGGCATGTGGGTGTGCGGCGCATGGATGTACCACGGTGGTCAGCGCACCAGTGCCACCAACATGGCGTTGATCTACGCGGTGACGCCGATCGCGATCGCCATCGTCGGCGCGCGCAATTCCTCGGCCGGCGCGGCTACACCGTCGATCCGCTGCAGAGTGAAGCCATGGCAGGGCAGCCCGGCTTGCTGGTGCCTGTGTGCGTGCGTGCGCGGCTGCGGGCGGGGTGTGGCGGTGCGGCAGCGGCGGCGGCCTTTTCGGGGTTGCGCCCCAGCACAGCCACACGCGCGCCAAGCTCGGTAAAGCGCTTGGCGATGCCAAGGTTGATGCCGCTGGTGCCGCCGGAAACGAACACGGTCTTGCCGCTGTAGTCGTAGCTGCTCATGGGCTTTTCCTTGAAGACGAGTGGTGGGGTTTCAGGCCGGCGGCGGCCAGCACGATGGCGTCGTACTGGCCCTCGTCGAGCTTGCGCAAGCGGGTGTCGAGGTTGCCGCGCAGGGGCTCGACCAGCAGGTCGGGGCGCACCGGTCCGGCGCGGCCGATATGCGGACCCTGGGCCTGTGCGACACCATCTTCAAAGAGGCTGAGCAATTGCTGCTCGTCGATGACGCCGGAGGCGCAGAGTTCGACCTGGAAGCGCTTGGCATAGGGCGCGATGTCGGCGGTGTGAAAATCAGTGAAACTCTCGGGGTTGCGCAGGAAGCGCGTGGCGTCGAAGCGCACGGTGGTAAAGCCCATGCCCTCGAGTTCGGCGAAATCGACACGGAGCGACTGCGCGGCAGCGAGGACGAATCCTTCCTCGCCTGCTACCGCCGGGTCGGCATGGCGCCGTTCAAGACCGTCGCCGACTATGACAACAACCTCAAGCGCCTCGCCGGCTTCGACAAGTTCCTCGACGAATCCATCGTCCGCTTCCGCCAGGGCATGAAGTCGGGCGTCGTCCAGCCCAAGCTGGTCGTCGAAAATGTCATCGGACAACTCGATGGCCTGATCGCGCAGGGCGTCACCGGCTCGGTGTTCTACAAGCCCGTCACCAAGTTCCCCGAAGGCTTCAGCGAAACCGACAAGGTCCGCCTGAAGAACGACTATGCCGCCGCCGTCCAGACCGGCGTGCTGCCCGCCTACACCCGGCTGCGCGACTTCCTGAAGTCCGAATATCTGCCGGTGTCGCGCGCCAGCGTCGGCATTTCGCAGATGCCCGGCGGGCCGGCGCTGTACCAGTATCTGATCCAGTCGCAGACCACGACCGACATGACCCCCGAAGCGGTTCACGCGCTCGGCCTGTCCGAAGTCGCGCGCATCACCGGCGAGATGCAGAAGGTCAAGGCGACCGTCGGCTTCAAGGGCACGCTGCCCGAATTCTTCGTCGCGGTGCGCGAGGACCCCAAGCAGCACCCGACCAGCGGCCAGGCGTTCGGCGACAGCTTCCGCGCCATCGGCAAGCAGGTCGATACCAAGATCCCGACGCTGTTTTCGACGATCCCCAAGACGCCGCTCGAAATCCGCCCGGCACCGGCCTACGCCGAAAAGAACCAGGCGGCGGGCTATTACAACCCCGGCACCCCCGATGGCTCGCGGCCGGGCATTTTCTATTACAACACCTATGACATCAAATCGCGCGCCGGCTACGGCACCGAAACGCTGTACCTGCACGAAGGCATTCCCGGGCATCACTTCCAGATCAGCCTCGCGCAGGAAAACACCGACCTGCCGCCGTTCCAGCGCTTCGGCGGCAACACCGCGTTCGTCGAAGGCTGGGCGCTCTATGCCGAAAGCCTCGGCCACAAGCTCGGCATGTACACCGACCCCTACCAGCTCTACGGCCACCTCGATGACGAGATGCTGCGCGCCATGCGCCTCGTCGTCGATAGCGGCCTGCACGCCAAGGGTTGGACGCGCGATCAGGCCATCGCCTATATGATGGCCAACTCGGCGATGAGCCGCACCGACGCCACCGCCGAAGTCGAACGCTACATCGCCATCCCGGGCCAGGCACTCGCCTACAAGATCGGCCAGATCCAGATCTCGAAACTGCGCGCCCGCGCCGAAACCGCACTCGGGCCGAAGTTCGATATCCGCGACTTCCACGCCCAGGTCCTCGACACCGGCGCACTGCCGATGGCCGTGCTCGAAAGCAAGATCGACGCCTGGATCGCCCGCGGCGGCGGCAAGTAAGCGCCACGCGAATGTGGTCAGTCTTTACGGGTCCTGCGTTTTCGCGCGCGGGACCCGGATGGCTGGATTTAAAGTTAGTGTAATTATTTCAGCGGTTTAATGGCCTCCGGCGGGCAGGCCTGAGGCCTGCACCCATTTGTTTTGCGCTTGTCATTCCCGCGCAGGCGGGAATGACGAAGGCGCTCTTCAATCGGGTGCAGGCCTCAGGCCTGCCCGCGCGGCGCGCTCTGAAACTTGACTCATAGTTTGATATCAAACCAGTTGGTTCGATATCAAACTATGAGTCAAGCCAGCCCGAGGCGTTGCCGGAAGAATGCGATGGTTCGCACCTCGGCATCCTTGCCGGGGCCGCTGGTCGGCAGATGGATTGTCAGCACCGAATGTGGTGAATAGCCGGTGTTCTGGCGGGCGTCGGCGTCTTCGAGTTCGACGCTTTCGAAGCGGTCGCCGAATTCCTTGCGGTAGCGCTCGAAGCGCCCGCCGGGCACGAGTTTGTCGCTTTTGTAGCGCAGGCCCAGCAGCGTCAGATCCTCGGTCTCGAACCGCGCCCGCGCGCAGGCGATTTCGGCGTCGGAGGCGTCGATGGCGCCGTCCTTGCCGCGACGCAACGGCAGCGAAGGCTGTGACAGCACCGGTGCCACCACCGAAGGCTCGGTCATCATCGCGAGTGCAAAGCCGCCGGTGAAGCACATGCCGAGCGCGCCGACGCCCGGCCCGCCGCAGTCGGCGTGCGCGTGCCGCGCCAGTGCGCGCAGCCAATCGACAATCGGGCTCGATTTGCCGCCGTTCCACGCGCTGAATTCGCGGCGGATGCAGACATTCATGAACATCTGTTGCACCGCATAGCCTGTCGATAGCGGCTTGCCCGGCGTGCCGAACAGGCTCGGCAGGAACACCGTCATCCCGGCTTCGGCCACGCGGTCGGCAAATTCGACGACCTGCGCATGCAGCCCGGGAATCTCGTGCATGATGATCACCGCCGGCCCGCTGCCGCGCCGGTACACCGGCCGCGTCCATGGCGCATGGCTGAAGTCGGATAGCGCATAGTCCTGAAGTGGCATTGCTGGCTCCCCCCCCCGTCGTTCGGGCGCCAATTTGGCGGATTGCGCGACAACAGGCAACCGGGGCCGGGATGCCGGCGGCGCTGACGAAGACGCTTTCGATGGTGCCGCCGCCGTCGCCTTCGGTGGGCTCGCGTTCGCGTACTGGCTGTCTCCGGCGGTGCTGGCGTGGATCCACGACGCGTTCACCGGAGTCGCCGGACCTGCGTCGGACGGACCGGCCCGCTACCTTGCCGGAGTCGTCGCGCTTGCGACTACGGCGTTGCTGCCGACGGCGATCGTTGCCTTGGCAATGACATTGTTGGTCCCGATTGCGGCCACCATTTTTGGCTTTTTAGGGGCGGTCTATGCGTGGTCCTGGCCGTGGTGGTGGTGGTGCTGCTCTTCGGCTCCTCGGGCCGGCAGTACCTCGTGGCCACCTTTGAGCGGTACGAGGAGGCCGAGGCCGCGGTCAAGGCCCTGAACAACAAGCGCGTGTCCTTCTCCAACAAGCCCCTGATCGCACGTCCGTACGAGGAGCGGGCCGCCGGGGCGGCGCAGAGTGGTTGC
>CALDHQ010000229.1 GCA_937894055.1 uncultured Polymorphobacter sp. | reverse complement strand
GAAGAAATCCAACAGCACGGCGGAGCCGGGCGCGTTGTGGGCGGCGAGCCGCCCGGCGCCGAAGTGCGAGAGCAGACCGACGAGAAGAAGAAGCCGGAGCGGACGCATGGCTCAGAAATTGCCGCCGTAGTCGGCGAGTTTGTCGCGCCAGATGCCGTGATAGTGTGGCTCGGTGCGGATGATGACGCCGCCTTGCACGGAGAGTTCGATCCAGACGCGTGGGCCGTCGATGCGGAGGTAGCTGTTGGCGGTGGCGACGTTGGCCGGGCCGGCGTAGGCGACGTAGGTAGAGGCGAGGGCGGTGTCGCTCAGGTAGGCGTTGAGCAGGTCGGTCGCGACCTCGGTGGTCTGGGTGTTCACGTAGGCGCGGATGAAGGCTTTGGTTTTTTCCTGATCGGCGGCGGAGAGCGCGGAGTAGGCGACGCCGCGGCCGGTGGTGCCGGTGGGGTAGGCTTTGGGGTAGGTGCCGTCGATGTTACCGGTGCCGTTGGCGCCGTGGAGAATATCGGTGTAGGTGCCGCTAAGGAGCGAGGCGGAGTAGGCGGTGAGGGTGGAGAAGAGATCGGCGGCGGCGGCGCGCATCTTCTTTTCCAGTTCCTCGATATAGGCGCGCAGATTGTGGCCGACCAGATTGTTGGCGCCTTCGGCATCGATCTCCACCAATACCGAATCCCGGCTGGCGGTGTCGGCGACGATGTCGTGGATATTCCGCTTGATGGTGGCAGGGGTAATGCCGTGCAGCACATTATACTCGCGCTGCTTTTCCCGGCGCCGGTCGGTTTCCCGGATGGCGCGTTCCATGCTGCCGGTCATGCGGTCGGCGTACAGGATGACGCGGCCGTCGACGTTGCGCGCTGCGCGGCCGATGGTCTGGATCAGCGCGGTTTCGGAGCGCAGGAAGCCTTCCTTGTCGGCGTCCATGATCGCCACCAGCCCGCATTCGGGGATGTCGAGGCCTTCGCGCAGCAGGTTGATGCCGATCAGCACGTCATAGACGCCGAGCCGCAGGTCGCGCAGCAGTTCGATGCGCTCCAATGTTTCGACGTCGGAATGCATGTAGCGCACGCGCATCCCGGCTTCGTGCATGAACTCGGTCAAGTCTTCGGCCATGCGCTTGGTCAGCGTGGTGACGAGCGTGCGGTAGCCCTGGGCGGCGACCTTGCGCGCTTCGGCGATGCAGTCTTCGACCTGGTCCTCGACCGGCTTGATCTCGACGGGCGGGTCGATGAGGCCGGTGGGGCGGATGACCTGTTCGGTGAAGACGCCGCCGGTGGCCTCCATTTCCCATTTGCCCGGGGTGGCGGACACGAACACCGTCTGCGGGCGCATCGCCTCCCATTCCTCGAACTTCAGCGGGCGGTTGTCGATGCAGCTCGGCAGGCGGAAACCATATTCGGCGAGCGTCACCTTGCGGCGGTGATCGCCGCGCGACATGCCGCCGATCTGCGGCACGGTGACATGGCTTTCATCGACGAACAGCAGCGCGTTTTCGGGGAGGTATTCGAACAAGGTCGGCGGCGGTTCGCCGGGCAGGCGGCCGGTGAGGAAGCGGCTGTAGTTTTCGATGCCGGCGCAGCTGCCGGTCGCGGCGATCATTTCAAGGTCGAAGTTGGTGCGTTGTTCGAGCCGCTGGGCTTCGAGCAATTTGCCCTCGATGTTCATTTCCTTGAGGCGTTCGGTGAGCTCGAAGCGGATGGCCTGGCTCGCCTGCTGCAACGTCGGGCCGGGCGTCACATAGTGCGAGTTGGCGTAGATCTTGATGTAGTCGAGGCTGGCCACCTTGCTGCCGGTCAGCGGGTCGAATTCGGTGATGCTTTCGATCTCGTCGCCGAAGAAGCTGATGCGCCAGGCGCTGTCTTCGTAATGCGACGGGAACAGCTCGACGGAATCCCCGCGGACGCGGAAGTTGCCGCGCACGAACGCCATTTCGTTGCGCTTGTATTGCAGCGCCACCAGCTTGCGGATCAGCTCCTGGCGGTCCTGGCCCTGGCCTTTTTTCAGCGCGAAGGTCATCGCCGAGTAGGTTTCGACCGAGCCGATACCGTAGAGGCAGCTGACTGACGCCACGATGATGACATCGTCGCGTTCGAGCAGCGAGCGCGTCGCCGAATGGCGCATGCGGTCGATGGCTTCGTTTACCGAGCTTTCCTTCTCGATATAGGTGTCCGAGCGCGGCACATAGGCTTCGGGCTGGTAATAGTCGTAGTAGCTGACGAAATATTCGACCGCGTTGTCGGGGAAGAAGCTCTTGAATTCGCCGTACAATTGCGCCGCGAGGATCTTGTTGGGCGCGAGGATGAGGGCAGGGCGCTGCACCGCCTCGATGACCTTGGCGGCGGTGAAGGTCTTGCCCGATCCGGTGACGCCGAGCAGCACGGTGTCGCGCTCGCCGGCATTGGCGTTGGCGACGAGTTCGGCAATCGCGGCCGGCTGGTCACCGGCGGGCGTATAGTCGCTGACCAGCCGGAACGCCTTGCCGCCTTCGGACTTTTCGGGGCGCGCCGGGCGGTGCGGGATGAACGTGCCGGCGTCATCGGGTTCATCAAGGCTGGTGCGAATCTGGATGGCCATGGCGCCAATATGGCGCATGTGCACGATATGTTCCAGTGGGCATGTCCGCGCAGGCAGGGCGGGGCCTGTCGGCGGGCAATCAAAAAACGACGCTTCTGCGATTGGGAAAATGGCCTGATCCGAATTTAGAGATAGCTAATTGGGCCGTTCTTCAATTTTCCGTTTCCTTTCCGATATATTAATATGTATCAGCATTGTATTAACAATGCGCTTACGGAGGGGTAAGGAAATGATTGAATCAAAGGGCCGCTTTGGCCTTGCTCTGGGGGCTTGCGTTGTCGCGTTGGGCCTCGCCACACCGGCGGCGGCAGTTGCCTGCGCAAATTCGGATATCACGCCCAACGCATTGGTATGTCAGGGTTTCTATTCGGGCAATCTGCTCAGCAATAGCCCCGCCGATATCTTTGCCCAAACCACGCATCTGGCCGGGCTGGGCTTTGCCTGGGATGGCAACTGGAATGCAGTCGAAAAGATCAGCAACCTCGGCGGTTCGCATAGCGTAGATTTTGCGACCTTGCTGCACGGCATCAGCTATGTGGCGTTCCACTTCGGAAACGGCAGAGGCGGTCCGGGCAATGCGACGGCGTTTTACAGGATTGATGCCGGTACATCGACCGATGTGATCACGCTCAACTACAACGCAAGTTCGAACGCCGTCTTGTACTCGACGGGCACGGTTCCCGAGCCCGCGAGCTGGGCGCTGATGATCGCCGGCTTCGGCATGGTCGGCGTGGGGTTGCGCCGCCGCCGCACCTACGTCACCGCCTGATCCGGTGGCCATTCGAGGGGCGGGGGCCGCGAGGCCGCCGCCCTTCGCGTGCAGCGGCGCCACGCTGGCGCAAACGCCGGCCGGCTTTGAAATCAGGATGGCCGCGGCGGTAAAGCATTGTGCGACGCATGCACATGAACAGCCTGCCTGATCGTAACGTAATTATAATTAATATTCGGGCAATTTTCACTTCCCATCGTATGAACAATATATTAACTTCCATGAGCATCATATTAACGATGTGCGCATGGAAGGGTCAGAAAATGATTGAATCAAACGGTCGCTTCGGTCTTGTTCTGGGTGCCTGCCTTTCCGCATTGTGCCTCGCCGCGCCGGCATCGGCAGTTGCCTGCGTAAACACCGATGTCACGCCCAATGCCTTGGTTTGTCAGGGTTTCTACGCGGGCAATTTGCTCAGCAACAGCCCCCCCGATATCTTTGCCCAAACCACGCATCTGGCCGGGCTGGGCTTTGCCTGGGATGG